>NZ_JAMONU010000159.1 GCF_027066465.1 Thermococcus sp. | reverse complement strand
AGTTAGAGAGAAGGCGCGAAGCGAGGGAAGAAGCCGAGGAGAAGTGGCACGAGGCCCTTGAAAGGGGGGACATCGAGGAGGCCAAGAAGTACGCGATGAGGGCAACCAAGCTGAACGAAACCCTCATAGAGGACGCCAAGAAGCTGCTCCAGCTAATGGGGGTTCCCGTAGTTCAGGCCCCAAGCGAGGGTGAGGCCCAAGCTGCATATATGGCCAAGAAGGGCGACGTCTACGCCTCGGCGAGCCAGGACTATGACAGCCTTCTCTTTGGAGCACCGAGGCTCGTCAGGAACCTCACGATAACCGGGAGGAGGAAGCTCCCCGGGAAGAACGTCTACGTCGAGGTTAAGCCCGAGCTTATAATCCTTGAGGAGGTTCTCAAGGAGCTCGGCATAGACAGGGAGAAGCTAATCGAGCTGGCAATCCTCGTTGGAACGGACTACAACCCGGGCGGAATCAAGGGAATTGGACCAAAAAAAGCTCTAACAATAGTCAAGAGTGTAAAGGACCCCCTGAAGAAGTATCAGAAGATGAGTGACGTTGATTTGTACGCGATAAAGGAGTTCTTCCTGAATCCACCTGTCACGGACGACTACGAGCTGAAGTGGCGCGAGCCCGACGAGGAGGGAATCCTTCGGTTCCTCTGCGACGAGCACGACTTCAGCGAGGAGCGCGTTAAAAACGGCCTCGAAAGGCTTAAAAAGACCGTAAAGGCAGGAAGACAGAGAACCCTCGAAAGCTGGTTCAGGAGATGACTACATCGGAACCTTGAGGTTCAGCTTGTCAACGAGCTCCTTGTAGCGGTTCCTGACGGTCACCTCGGTAACGCGCGCGACCTCTGCAACTTCCCTCTGAGTTCTTTTCTCCCCCTCAAGCAGACCCGCTATGTAGAGGGCCGCCGCGACCAACCCAGCCGGGCTTTTTCCGCTCGTGAGCCCCCTCCTGTAGGCCTCCTCAAGTATCTGAATCGCCCTTCTCCTGACCTTCTCGCTAAGCTCGAGCTCGTCGGCAAACTTGTTCACGTAGTCGGTCGGTTTAACGAAGAGCTTCTTTGGAGTTAAGTTGAGGTGCCTCGCTATGAAGCGGAAGCTCCTTCCGATTTCCTTCTTGTCAACGCGCGATATGTCCGCTATCTCGTCGAGCGTTCTGGGGACCTTCAAAAGCCGGCAGGCCGCATAAACGCAGGCCGCTATAACCGCTTCGATGGAGCGGCCCCTTATGAGGCCCTTTTTCACGGCTTCCCTGTAGAGCCTCGCCGCCTCTTCCTCCACGTGTCTCGGGAGCTTGAGCTGGCTCGCTATCCTGTCGAGCTCGCTCAGCGCGAAAGCCAAATTCCTCTCGGCCGCATCGCTGACCCTTAGGCGGGACTGCCACTTCCTGAGGCGGTACATCTTCTCCCTCATCAAACCGGTGAGGGAGCGGTCTATCCCTATGTCGGTCGAGAGGCCCTTGTCGTGGAGGAGTATGCTCTCCGGCGCTCCAACGCGCGCCCTCTTCTCCCTCTGGCTGGGGTCGAATGCCCTCCACTCTGGACCCTCATCGACAACGTTCTCCTCAATAACGTAACCGCAAACCTTACAGACTATCTCGCCCCTGCTGGGGTCGTATATAAACTCGGTTGACCCACACACGGGACACACTCTCTTCCCGCTCACCCAAACACCCCCGGCCGCCGGGCTATCTTGCAAGCCCCTTATAAACCTTAACTTTGGGGAAGACGTGCTTTAACAGCCACAGGAGGTCTTCTTTCTGGAAGGTTATCCTCTCCAGAACTCTAACGTCCCAGTCCTCCTCCACAACGTTCGCATACACCCATAGGAAGACGGGATTCTCCTCACTACCCACGTGCCTGTTCCTGTAGAGAACATCGGCGGTGCCGTCTTCATTCTTCCTTACCGAGACGACCCTCCAGGTGTCGAGACTGACCTCTCCCTTTTCGTTGAGAATCTTCACTATCTCCCGCGCGTCCATCAATGCACCGTCCGTTACCACTTAATCCGGAACTCCCTTCTCGTTCTTTCATCAATCTGAGCCAGAATCCTCTTCAGTTTGGCGTCGTCTATCGGCTCCCTTATCTGGCCTGCCTGGTAAAGCTGAGCGAGGACGAGCTCAACCTGTCTCGCGAGCTCCGGCTTAACGAGCTTAACGCGACCGAGCCTCTCCCTCGCCTCGGGAGTCAGAATCTTCCTCATGATTGCCTCAAGCTGAGCCTGGAGCTCCATCTCCCTTCTCAACGCCTCCTCCTGAGCCTTCTGCTGCTCAAGGTATTTCTTCTGAAGCTCCATGAGCTTGCGCCTTCTAATTTCCTCAATGTCTTCCGCCATGCCTCCACCTCCGATTCACGCTCAGAACCGGAAGTTAAAAATGTATTGGGTCAAGTGTGGGAAAAGAAGAGAATTCAGTACTTCCTGAGTTCAGGAATCTGCTCCTCAAGCTCCTTCTTAAGCTCGGTGGCAATCTTGTCGAGGAAGCTCTGACCCTTCGGGGTTACAACCCTTCCCTCCCCTGGAACCTTCTGGACGAAGCCCGCTTTTTCGAGCTGCTGAAGGGCCTTCCTGATTATGCTCCCTCCAGCCTTGTAGAAGTGCTCCGGGGCGTGCCCGCGGTTCTTCCTGCCGCCGTACCAAGTGCGAAGTCTCTCGATTCCGACGGGACCGTCGATGTAAACCTTTCTCAGTATGCTGGCAACGCGGTAGTACCACCAGTCCTCCTGCTCCGGCAGTCTTTCCTTGTGCCTTCCGGTCTTCACAAAGGGCGCCCACTCGGGGGGCTTTATCTCCTCTATCTCCTTGAGCTTCTGGGCGACCCTCTCGACGAGCAGGTCACCGGGAACGTCATAGACAGTCGCCATCTTTCAATCCCTCCCCTTCCTAAACTTCTTCCTGAAGTTAGCGATATCGAGCCTGACTTTACGGACGGGCTTCTCCCGTCTGGTCTGGCCCTTTCTTTCAAGGCGCCTTAAATACCTTTCCCAGCCTTCCCTCGGTTTGAACAATATAAACCTTTTGCCCCTGACGTCTATCAGCTCGCTGTCGGTGAGCTCGGCTACCTTCTCCGCTATGGCCTTCCTGTCCATTCCCGTCGAGATGAGAGCTCCCTTCCTTATCTCGACTTTGAGGACACCGTCCTTCTCAAGCTGAGTCTCAATCTCGTCAATCACGCTCTCGGCGAGACCCTTCTTACCAATCCACGCTCGCGGTTCGATGTCATAGTATCTCGCGCGCAGAGCCCTCCTCACCTTACCGGGTAAGCGCTTCTCCATCTCTCTCACCTCTTAACCTCTCGCCCGAAAGGGCCTTAAAAAGGTTGGCCTTTTAAGGCTATTTGCTGAACCTCTCCATGACCTCCTCAGGCGTTAGAACCTCGGGAAGCCAGCTGAAGTGCTTCTTGTTGTAGGTAACCAGCGGAGCATTGAGGTTTAGAGCCAATGCGCCTATCATGTAATCCCTCGTGTTCTTCGAGAAGTCCCAGCGACCGATGGCGCTTTTTGAGGCTATCTTGGCCGACTCAACGTCAAAGGCCACCACATCAATCCCCACAGTCCAAAGAAGGGTCTCAAAGTTCTCCAGTGCGATTTGAAAGTCGCCAGTTTTCTTGGCGAGGTGGTACAGGTACTCCGTGTAAACCACGGTGTTTATGACCGGTTCAAGGGGCGAGGATTCCAGCCACTTAAGGAACTTCCAGTTGTTGAAGACGTTTGTATCAAGAACGACCCTCATTCTTTCTCCCCCAGCTCCCTCAGAGAGCGCGCGATTCCCCTGGCGAGTCCCTTTCTCACCTCCTCAACAGTCTCATCCACGTCTTTCATTATCTCGGCCATCTCCCTGAGGAAATCATCGAGGGGCTTTATCACGTAGCCCTCCTTTGTCCTCACGAAAACAACCTTATCCCCCGCCTTTATTCCAAGCGCCTCCCTAACCTCCTTGGGTATCGTGACCTGGTATTTCTTTGTGACGACTGGCATTACTTTCACCGATGTGGTATTACCATCAACCCTTAATAACCCCTGCGGTCGCTAATAAGCCCGGGAAAAGGTGATGACGATGAAGGTTCACCACCTCTACTCCGGCGGGAAGGACTCAAGCCTGGCCGCATGGATTCTAAGTCAGCTCGGCTACGAGGTCGAGCTCGTAACGGTAACCTTCGGCCTGCTCGACAACTGGAGGTACGCGAGGGAGACCGCTGAAAGGCTCGGCTTCAAGCATAGAGTTCTGGAGCTTCCGGTTGAAATCCTCAAAAAAGCCGGGGAGATGGCGATAAGCGACGGCCATCCCAACAACGCGATACAGTTCATCCACGAGAGGGCTTTGGAGGCACTCGCCTCGATGCCAGAAGTTGAGAGGGTGAGCGACGGAACTCGGAGGGACGACAGGGTTCCTCTCCTCGATTTGCCTAAAGCGAGGTCGCTGGAGGACAGGTTTGGGGTTGCCTACATCCGGCCGCTCCTCGGTTTCGGCTACAAGACGATACGCGAGCTTGTCGAGAGGCTCTTCGTCGTGGAAATCAGGGAGAGCGAGAAGCTTGAGAAGGCCGACTACGAGGTCGAGCTGAGGCATCTCCTCAGGGAGAAGGGCATAGACCCGCTCGAAATCTTTCCGAAGAGACACTATCAGTCGAGGGTTCTGGGCTGGAGAGAAAAAGAAATCAAAGCTCAAGGCTGAGCCTTCTGACGACTGGGTTCTCCGCCTCTTCCGGCTTTATCTCCTCGATGCTCTCAATCCATATCTTGGTTCTCGGGACGCGGTGCTTGCTCCCTATCTCGGAATAAACAAGCTCAACGACGTGCTCCGGCTTGAGAGCGCGGTACTCCTTGGTGAAGGGCTGCTTGAGCTTACCCCTCTGGAAGATTCCCTTAACGCGGTAGACCTTGACCTCCATCTCCACCCCTCCTTCAGCGGGCTTGTCAAAGGCGTTTTTAAGCTTTATCAAAGGAAGCCCAAAGCTTCCTCAATCTTCACTATCTCCGGACCCGTCGTCAGGTGTCCGACGACGACGCCGTGCGAGTTGGCTATCATGCACGAGCCGACGAAGGGAACGCCCATGTTGGCGGTTCCGACGTATACATCCACCTTGAAGAGGTCGCTCAGCCACTCAAGCTCCTCGTCGGTCGCCTCGGGGTGCACGAGACCGCCTTTGTTCGTGACGACGCCGACGCTTCCAACCGCGGTGTAATCGGCTATAACGCCTCTCTCAACCGGAACGCCGAGGATGTCCTCAATTTCTCTGGCTTCCTCCCTCGTGAAGTCCTTGCTGACCAGTGCACCTTTGTCGTTCGCTAAAATCAGGTTTCCAAAGGCAGTTAGCCTGCTCTTGAAGGGGACAACCTTCATGTCAATACCGTACTCCCTGAGCTGGGCGTTTATGAAGTCGAGCTCGGCGTCCCAGATGTACCAGGGAACTATCAGGGCGTTTGAGTTCCCGCCTACAAAGATTCCAACTATCCGCGACTTCATTATGCTGGTCTCAATGAGTGGGACTTTCAGAACTTCCCTCAGAATTTCAAGCTTCTTCTCGCCCAGGCCCTCCCTGATGAGGGCTACCCTATCGTTTGCAAAGCCGTAAACGCCAAGATA
This sequence comes from Thermococcus sp., assembly GCF_027066465.1. Lineage (GTDB taxonomy): Archaea > Methanobacteriota_B > Thermococci > Thermococcales > Thermococcaceae > Thermococcus. Next base: position 1,879 of record NZ_JAMONU010000159.1, on the reverse strand, counting down.
CGGGGAGTTCTCAAAATCGAGCCTCTCGATGTGCATCTCTTCACCTCTAAAAAGTGGTTAAAATCAGGCGAGGGAAACCTTCGCGACCCTCTTACCCTCGACCTCCTCAACGACGACCTTAACGCGTAGCTTGTTGGGTGGCTTCTCGGCCCCGCGCTCCCATATCTTCTCGTTGACGGCCGGGTCAATCTTGACCTCCTCGGCCTTGGCGTGCCTCGCTATCCACTCGCGAACGAAGCGAGCCGCTCTCGGTGCCCTCTTCCAGCGCGGAACGCGCTTCTTTATCTTCCTGATGGGAACGACGAATATGACCTCCTCACCGGGCTTAATCATTTAGACCACCTCACTCCTTGAGTTTGGTCCTCCTCCAGTGCCTCCTCTTCGGGTGGGTGAGAACTTCCCTGTTCGTTTTGACGATAACCCAGACGGGAATACGCCTGTTCTGTTTGTAAGCCTTCGCAAGCCTGAGCTTCTTGGCGAGCGGCTTGTTCCTTGACATGGCAACACCTCCCCTCACAATGCCTGTTGATGCTTTGGGAATGCGTTTTTAAGCTTTTTCGTGGGGAAAAGAAAAGAGGTCAGCGCCTCCTCCTGTAGAGGAGGAGCGGAAGAAGGGCGAGACCAACGACGAAGGCAGGTCCGCAGATGCCCTTTGATGAACCGGACTCGGTCAGGGTGTACTTAAACTCGACCCTGTTGGGAACCTTCGCCATAAGCTCCTGATACGCCTTAAGCGGCGTTCCGTAGCGGAGGTAGACCTGACTTTTAACGATGACCTCCCTGTCGCTGACCTTTCTCACCGTCATGATGACCCTGCTCCCGTTTATATCAACGTCTATGTTCTCAGGAAGCTCCGTGAACTTTGCACCCTCGGGGAGGATGAACTTTGTAATCTTCGTCTCGTTTATGGCCGCGTCAAGCCTGTTGAGGAACTGCATGTTGCCGAGTTCAAGCTTGGGGTCGTAGGCGTAGACGTAGCTTCCGTTAACTTCCCTCGTAAAGTTCACGAGAATGAAGTGGTACTTAACGACGAGCGGTCCAGTGGAGTTCAGGTTGAGTATTCTAACGTTGCCGCCCTTAACGGCCACGCCCTCTCCCTGGAACTCCTCGGCGTACTTCTTGAAGAGGCCCTGCTCCGCCGTTTGAACGCCCTGATAGGTAATCTGGAACTTGAGGTAGTTTATGTAGGACTCGGGCTTGATGTACTCCTCGACACTGTCAAAGAGGGTCTGGTTCTTCTGGACGGTTATGTTGTTGTATATCCTCATCAGCCAGGTCGTGTAGTTCTCAACCCCGGGCCTGCCCTTGTACTGGATTATGAAGGCCCTCGGCTGACCGTAAATCTTCTGTATGTCCCCGTAGGTAACGCCCTTGGCGAAGTATATTATCGAGTGAACGTAAACGGTTGTCCCGTTCACAACTTTAACGTTAATTTTGACGTAGCTTCCGTTGGACTGGGCCGAGTAGTTGGAGGGAACCTCCGTTATTTTTGCTCCCTTCGGGAGGTGGATTATGAAGTAGTTGTCGAGGGTCATGCTGCCGTTCATCTTGGTCGGGTCAATCTGGGAAAGGTCCGCCACGCGGAGCAGGTCGAGGGTAATCTCCCAGACGTTCCCGTAGGAGTAGTACCGCGCGAAGTTGGGTATCTGCCCCTTAATCACGGTCGTGAGCGGGCCGGTTGAGTTGTAGCCGATTATCTCACCGGTTGCGTTCTTCAGGTAGTAACCTTCCTGGGAGAGTCTCTGGGCCATCTGGCTCACAAAAGCTTTGGTTGCGTTTTCTAATCCCATCTGGGCTATGCTCTCCCTCGTCTTGTTGAGCAGACTCTCGGGGCTGTAGACGGTCGTTATGAGCGTGACGTTGGCAGTTCCGTTCCACG
>NZ_JAMONU010000158.1 GCF_027066465.1 Thermococcus sp. | reverse complement strand
GCGTTACGCCCTCGAAGGAGAGCTCGGGTAAAGCCCATTCGTTATCAAGCTCGCCTACGAGGACACGATAGACAAGCCCGGTGTAGTTGCTCGGCTGGACGTCAAGGGAAACGGCAACGTTTCTCCTCCGCAGGAACTCGGCGAGGTTTTCAACGCGTTTTAAAAGCTCGCTCCTCGTGAAGGCGAAGCTTATTCCCTGAATCCGGCCGTGAAAGATTACCCCAATCCAGACGTCCCAGTCGTTGACCCTAAACCTCTCCACCGCGAGCATTCAGCATTCCTCCAGCCTCTTAACGGCCCTTCTCAGCGGGCCTATGAGGGTGTGCACCTCCCGACCGTAGAGGAAGGCCCTGCCAACTGCCTTCCTGAAGACCTTAACGAAGACAGCTCGCCTCTCCTCGTCCTTCGGGTAGTTGAGAACGTTTAAAAGCTCGGCCCATACTCTAACGAGCGCCTCCTTTTCATCTCTCGTCGCAGGTTTTAGGGCTTCAGCGGAAGGCTCGGGTCTGGTCTTTGAAAGCTCGTAGAGTATAACCGCAACTGCCTGAGCTAAATTCATGACCGGGTAAGCGTCGCTCGTCGGAATCGTGACGATTAGGTCGAGCCTCTCAAGCTCCTCGTTCTTCAAACCGATGCTCTCCCGGCCGAAGAACAGACCGACCTCACCGGTGTAGCCCCTCAGGGTTTCCCTCAGCTCCCAGGGGTAGAGCGGTGCGCGGTAGGGTATGAACCTCTTTCCCGGCTTTCCGGTAGTTCCGACGGTCAAATCGAATAGCTCTAATGCTTCATCAAAGGTGTCCACTATGACCGCGTTTTCAAGGACGTCCCTCGCGTGGACCGCATAAGCGTAGCTCTCCTCGCTTAAGTTCGGGTTCACGAGGACTAACCGGGAGAAGCCGAAGTTCTTCATCGTCCTAGCAATCATGCCTATGTTCGCCGGCCCCTCAGGTTCGACGAGAACTGGGCTTATCATCGGTATGCATTTAAGGGGGACTCTTTAAACGCTTGCGGTGGGAGCATGGAGTGGATTCACTACCTGTACCTTCCGCTCATCGTTCCGGCGGTGAAGAAAAAGGCCAGACCCTTCTCGGCCGGCGCACTTCTCGCCTTCGCGCTGACCTACCCGCTCGGAGCGGAAAGGTACGCGCTAATGGCTCTCTCGGCCCTCATTCTTGTCCTCGGCTACTCCTACGAGAGTCAGCCGGTGAAGTTCTGGGAGCGCTTCGTCAACGCGGTAATCGGGGGGACGGGTCTTGCCATAGCGCTCGGCCTCTACAACCTCGGGAGCATGGAGGCGGTTCTCGGGGTTGCAGTTCCATTCCTCCTCCTGAGGAACAGGGTTCTCTCTTCCTTCGGACTCCTCCCGGCGTCGGCGCTCTACCTAATAGGGGCTTACCAGGTCCCCGAGAGGGTTAAGCTGGCCCTCTTCGCGCTGGTTTACGTTTACTCGCTCAGCCACCTGAGAAAGCTCCTGAGGTGAGAGGATGAGGATTTACGTGCTCGGAGCTGGGAGCATAGGTTCACTTCTCGGCGCGCTTTTGGCGAGGGCCGGAAACGACGTCCTGCTCATAGGACGAGAGGAGCAGGTTAAAGCCGTAAACGAGAACGGACTGAAGGTTACAGGAATAGAAGAGTTCGAGGTTAAGCCAAAGGCCTCGCTGTACGCGCCTAAAGAACCGCCCGACTTGCTCCTCCTCACTACAAAGTCCTACTCAACGAAGACCGCGCTGGAGTGCGCGAGGAACTGTATAGGGCCGGAAACGTGGGTTCTGAGCGTCCAGAACGGCCTCGGAAACGAGGAGCTGGCGCTGAAGATTACACCCAACGTAATCGGGGGAATAACGACCAACGGCGCGATGCTCGTTGACTGGGGCATCGTCAGGTGGACGGGGAAGGGGATAACCGTCATCGGGAAGTACCCAACGGGGAAGGCGGAGTTCGTCGAGGAGGTCGCAAGGGTCTTCAACGAGGCGGGAATAGAGACGAGCGTAACCGAGAACGCAATCGGCTGGAAGTGGGCTAAGACGATAGTTAATTCCGTCATAAACGGACTTGGAACTGTTCTGGAGGTCAAGAACGGGGTTTTGAGAGAAGTTCCGGAGCTGGAGGGAATCTCGATAGAGATAGCGCGGGAGGGCTGTATAGTTGCACAGCAGCTCGGCATCGAGTTCGAAATTCACCCCCTCGAACTGCTCTGGGACACGATAGAGAGAACGCGGGAGAACTACAACTCAACTCTGCAGGACATAATGCGGGGCAGGAAAACCGAGGTGGACTACATTCACGGCAAAATCGTGGAATATGCCCACTCGGTCGGCCTTGAGGTCCCTATGAACGAACTCCTGTGGGCGCTTGTCAAGGCCAAGGAAAACCTAAATAAAGGCAAGACTAGATTTGATGTGGAGGTGTAAACATGCCCATATTCGGCGGTAAGGAGAGCAACGTTTTTGAAGCCATAGACAGGCATCTCGATGCCGTTGACAAGACCGTTAGGGCATTTGAGCGTCTTATGGGTTCCTACCTAGGGGGAGATTTGAAAGGGGCAAAGGAGCTTGAGGAGGAGGTTACGAGGCTCGAGAGCGAGGCCGACACGCTCAGGAGGAGCATCGAGCTCATGCTCTACGAGGGAGCTTTCCTGCCGGCGAGCAGGGGTGACTACGTAAGGCTAAGTGAGCTTGTAGACCAGGTCGCTGACGCCGCCGAGAGCGCCGCCCACACGCTGATTCTTGCCAAACCTCGAGTTCCAGAAGAGCTCAAGGATGAGATAATGGCCCTCGTTGGGGAGGCCGTGAAAACGTATGAAAAGCTCATGGAGGCCGTGAAGGCCCTCAACGAGGACGTTGATAAGGCCCTCAAGCTGGCCAAAGAAACCGAGGACCTCGAGGAGAACGCCGACAGGATAGAATACGACGTCAAGGCCAAGGTTTTTGACAGCGAGAGCATAACGACCTACGCGAAGCTCATATGGAACCAAGTGCTAACAAAGGTTGGCGACATAGCCGACCGCGCTGAAGATGCCTCCGACCAGGTTATGCTCATGGCCATAAAGAGGAGGGGGTGAAAGCATGAAGGTTTTGGTTGCGGCGCCACTGCACGAGAAGGCCCTGGAGGTTTTGAAGAACGCCGGTTTTGAGATTGTTTATGAGGAGTATCCGGACGAGGATAGGCTTCTCGAGCTTGTTCGGGACGTCGATGCCATAATAGTCAGGAGCAAGCCAAAGGTGACGAGAAGGGTCATCGAAAACGCTCCCAAGCTCAAGGTCATCGGAAGGGCCGGCGTCGGCCTGGACAACATAGACCTCGAGGCCGCGAAGGAGAGGGGCATTAAGGTCGTCAACAGCCCCGGGGCCAGTTCGAGGAGCGTTGCCGAGCTTGTCTTCGGCCTGCTCTTTGCAGTTGCAAGGAAGATAGCCTTCGCCGACAGGAAGATGAGGGAAGGTGTCTGGGCCAAGAAGCAGTGCCTTGGAATCGAGCTTGAGGGCAAGACGATGGGCATAATCGGCTTCGGAAGGATTGGCTACCAGGTGGCGAAGATAGCGAAGGCCTTTGGAATGAACGTCCTCCTCTACGACCCCAAGCCGAACGAGGAGCGCGCAAAGGAGGTCGGCGGAAAGTTCGTCGAGCTCGAGACGCTTTTGAAGGAGAGCGACGTGGTAACGCTCCACGTCCCGCTCATAGACGCAACGTACCACCTCATAAACGAGGAGCGCCTTAAGCTCATGAAGAAGACCGCGATACTCATAAACGCCGCCCGCGGCCCCGTTGTTGACACCAACGCCCTCGTCAAGGCCCTTCAGGAGGGCTGGATTTACGGGGCCGGCCTGGACGTCTTCGAGGAGGAGCCTCTCCCGAAGGACCACCCGCTGACAGAGCTCGACAACGTGGTCCTAACCCCACACATCGGAGCCTCCACCGAGGAGGCCCAAATGCGCGCTGGAGTCCAGGTCGCGGAGCAGATAGTTGAGATTCTCAAGGGCTGAGGCCCTTTCCCTTCTTACTTCTAACGCCCGCTGAAGCAGGTTCGGTGTTCTTGAGCGGAAACTACCTGTATGGTGTGATAGTTCTGGCGGAATGTTTACCAGTATAGTGGTAAAGTTTCGGGGAAAAGTTTACCGGTATGGTGGTAAACTTTATATGGAGTTTGCACCAGTTTAAACCATGAAGGCAGAGGAACTCAAGCGGGTTTTGGCAGACCAGTGGGAGGCCCTCCGCGAGAAACTCGAAAGGGAGAACATCGTCGAGAGAGAGCTAAAAGAGAAGATAGTGAAAAACTTCAGCCCAACAGCCCACATAATAACGGGGCCAAGGCGCTCCGGAAAGTCCGTTCTCTCGGCAACCCTGCCGGGCAAGCCACTCTACGTAAACTTCGAGGACCCTGCGATGGCGGGGTTCGGCGTGGAGGACTACAAGGAACTACTCAAAGCCGGTTACGAGCTCCTCGGCGAGTTCGACTACATAGTCCTCGACGAGGTTCAGGAAGTTGAAGGCTGGGAGCGAATGGTCTCGGTTCTGAGAGAGAGCTATCCCACCGTCGTTACGGGGAGCAACGCTCGCCTCCTCTCGCGGGAGTTCTCAACCTACCTAACCGGCCGATACCTGAGCTACACCCTCCTCCCGTTTTCGTTCAGGGAGTTCTTAGCTTACAGGGGAATTAAGCCGGAGGTTAGAACCACGAGAGACGAGGCAAGGGTAAAGAGAGCCCTAACGGAGTACATCGAGCGCGGGGGATTTCCAGAGGCACTGCGCTTCGGCAGGGAGTACCTCGTGAACCTCTACAACGACATAATCACGAGGGACGTTATAGTCCGCTACGGCGTTAGAAACGTCCGCGAGCTGAAGGAGGTCGCGTTCTATCTCTTCTCGAACTTCGCGGGCAGGTTTACCTACAGCAAGACAAAGAACGTCCTTGGCATCGGCAACGTCGAGACGGTCAAAAACTACGTCGAGTACCTGCAGTCAGCCTACCTGATATTCGAGCTTCCTAAGTTCTCCTTCAAGCCCAAGGAAGTCGTGAGAAGCGATAAGAAAGTCTACGCAATCGACACGGGAATGCTCAACGCCGTTCTGCCGAAGATTTCCGAGAACATCGGCAGACTCATGGAGAACGTCGTCTTCCTCGAACTCCTAAGGCTCAAACATTACTGGAGGCCGGGACTTGAGCTCTACTACCATAGGGACGCCAAGGGCGAAGTGGACTTCGTCGCCAAAGAGAACGGAAGTGTTGAGCTGATTCAGGTCACCTACGCCTCGGAGGAAGGGGAGATAGCAAAGAGGGAGCTGGAAAACCTTTTCAGAGTTATGGAACTCTTCGGCGTGAAGAGGGGGACGCTCGTGACGTGGGACTACTCGGAAGAGATAACGAGGGACGGACTGAGGGTTAACGCCGTTCCCCTCTGGAGGTGGCTTTTAAATTCTCGCGTCAATCTTTTTAACTTCAACACACAGCCTTAGACAGGTGAATGCCTATTGATAGGGGCAATCGTCGAGGCTATAAGGCTCGCTGTGACGAGGATTCCAGACGACGTCGTTTCCGCTCTGAGGAAAGCCTACGAGCGCGAGGAAAACGGGGTGGCGCGCTTCAACCTCGAGAACATTTTGAAGGCGATAGAGATTGGAAAGGCAGAAGCAATACCCGTCTGCCAGGACACGGGGACGCTCACCTTCTTCGTGAAAGCCGGCATGGACAGCCCGTTTCTGGGGGAAATCGAGGGGGCGATAGTGGAAGCCACGAGGCTCGCGACGAAGGAGGTCCCGCTCAGGCCCAACGCGGTGGACGTTCTCACGGGAAAGAACTCGGGCGACAACACGGGCAGGGGCGTTCCGGTAATCCACTGGGAGCTTGTTGAGGGCGATGAAATCGAGATGGCGGTTCTGCCGAAGGGCGGCGGGAGCGAGAACTGCTCGGCTTTGGCGATGCTCACGCCGGGAGAGGGCTGGGAAGGAGTTAAGCGCTTCGTGGTCGAGAGGGTCAAGGCCTGCGGTGGAAAGCCCTGTCCTCCCGTAATCCTCGCTATAGGCGTCGGAGGTGGCGCCGATTACTCCCTCCTGCTGGCGAAGAAAGCTCTCCTCAGGAGGGTCGGCGAGAGGAACCCCGATGAAAGGATTGCGGAAATCGAGGGGGAGCTTTTGGAGGAAATCAACGCCCTCGGAATCGGCCCGATGGGGATGGGAGGAAGGACGACAGCTCTGGACGTGAAGATAGAGGTCGCCCACAGGCACCCGGCGAGCTTTCCCGTCGGTTTAGTCGTCCAGTGCTGGGCGAACAGGCGGGCGTTTCTCAGGATAAAGCCCGACGGGAGGGTCGAGGTGTGGCAGTGAAGCTGAGAACCCCGCTGAGCATAGAGGACGTCCTCAGATTGAAGGCCGGGGACGTGGTTTATCTCTCGGGGGAGATAGTCACCGCGAGGGACTCGGCCCACAGGCGGATTCTGAGCCTTCCGAAGGAAGAACTGCCGTTTAACCCAGAGGGGGCCGTAATCTACCACTGCGGGCCCGTCGTGAGGAAAACCGGGGAGAGCTACGAGGTAGTCTCGGCAGGGCCGACGACGAGCGCGAGGATGAACCGCTACCTCGACGGGGTTCTTGGCCTGGGCGTCAGGGGGATAATAGGGAAGGGAGGAATGAAAGCTGAGCCGTTCAGGGGCAGAGCGGTTTACTTCGCCTTCACTGGCGGAGCTGGCTCACTTGCCGCCAAAAGCGTAAAGCGCGTTAAGGCCGTCCACTGGCTCGACCTTGGAATACCTGAGGCCCTCTGGGTCCTTAAGGTCGAAGACTTCCCCCTGATTGTGGCCATAGACGCGCACGGGAGCTCTCTCTACCGGTAGGCCCTCCGCTCCTCGTTCATGGGGACTATGAACCGGGAGTAGAACTCCCTCCACATTCTAACCCTTTCGGCGACCTCCTCGGGGTTAACGTGAACTCTCGCGACGCCTTCCTTCATGGCTTCCTCAGCGACAGCCTTCGCCACCGCCGGGTGAACGTCGGGGTGGAAGGGTGATGGTATTATTTCCTCCTCGCTCGGCTCTATGACCGAGGCAATGGCCCTCGATGCCGCGATTATCATGCCGTCCGTTATCGTCCTGGCTCTAACGTCCAAAGCACCCCTGAAAATCGCTGGAAAGCCGAGGAGGTTGTTAATCTGGTTCGGGTAGTCGCTCCTCCCCGTTGCCACAATCCTCGCGCCGGCCTTTTTGGCCTCCTCCGGCAGTATCTCCGGAACAGGATTGGCAAGCGGAAAGGCTATCGCGTCGTCGGCCATCAGCCTTATCCACTCGGGCTTTATGACACCCGGCCCCGGCCTCGTGAATGAGATTAGAACGTCCGCCCCTTCAAGCGCCTCTGCCGGGCCTCCCTCAATCCCCTCGCCGTTGGTCCTCGCGAGGAGTTCGCCCCTGTATGGAAACAGTTCCTCAAGGGGCAAATCCTGTGTTAGAATTCTCGGCTCCCCGTCAATCAGCTCGACGACCCGGACGTTTT
>NZ_JAMONU010000157.1 GCF_027066465.1 Thermococcus sp. | reverse complement strand
CTTCGCCATTGAAATCGGCAACTCTATGCTGAGGCGCTCGAAGGGCAGGCTTCCGAGGCTTATGAAGAACTTCGAAAAACTCCGCGAGGAGCTCGGCGAGGACGAGCTGTTCTACGAGCTGGCGGGAGAGTTTGGTGTGGGATTTTAAACTGCGTAAACTTTATCCCTCCTTAATCCAAACTCTCAACCATGAGGACATTGAAGGAGATTGAGGAAATCCTGAGGGCCCACAAGCGGGAGCTTGAGGAGCGCTTCGGTGTCCGTGAAATCGGCATATTCGGGTCATACGTACGGGGGGAGGCAACCGAGGCGAGCGACGTGGACATTCTCGTGGATTTCTACGAGGTGCCATCCCTTCTGAAGTTCATCGAGCTTGAAGAGTACCTTGAGGGCCTTCTCGGGATTAGGGTAGACCTCGTTCTGAAATCCGCCCTTAAACCAAAGATTGCCGAGGGTGTGGGCAGGGAGGTCGTTTACGTATGAAGAGAACCCACGAGGATTACCTCAACGACATTGTAGAAGCGATAACCCTCATTGAAGAGTTTACTGAGGGAATGTCCTTTGAGGAGTTCCAACGGGATAAAAAGACTCAGTTCGCCGTTATCCGTGCGTTGGAGGTTGTTGGGGAGGCATCAAAAGCAATTCCGTCCGAATTTAAAGAACTGCACCCTGAAGTGCCTTGGCGGGAGATGGCAAGAATGCAGGACAAGCTCATCCACGCATATTCTGGCGTTGACCTCCGAGTTGTGTGGAGAACAATTAGAGGACATCCCTCGGTTGAGAGAGATTTTTAAGGGACTCCTTTAGCGTGTCTTACCTCATCTCGTTCCACTCTGGATCTCCATAGCGCTTCTCAATGAGCTCCTCCGCCAGCTCAAGCTCGTAATCCGTCAGCTCACCCTCCTCTAGCTCGAAAGCGCTGAAGAAGTGCTCCCTCAACAGCTCGTAGGCCTCCCAGCGGTTCAGCTTTATTCCCTCACGCTCCAGGGTCGTAACGCGCTCCCAGATGCTCGAAACGCCCTTGTCAGCGAGCTTTGCCTTTGAAGCCCTCAGGACTTTTCCGAGGACTTCAACGCGCGTCGCGTACATGAACGTCCCGTGCTGAAGGATTACCCCCTTCCTCCTCGTCTGCGCCGAACCGCTTATCTTCTTCCCGTTGGCGACGATGTCGTTGAGGCCGGAGAAGCCCGCTTTAAGCCCGAGGTCGTTTAGGGCATCGACGAGTGGACCGGCTAAGTAGCGGTAGCTCGTTTCAACGTTCTTCAAAGCCGGATGAAGGCCCTCGCCGACGACGACTGAATAGGTTATCTCGCCGAACTCGTCGTGGAAGACGCTCCCTCCGCCGGTTATTCTTCTTACGACGGGAATGCCGAGCTTTCTGGCCTCTTCAAGGTTGACGTCGTGGACGACGCTCTGGAAGCGGCCAATGGTTACTGAACTCGGCGAGAAGGCGTAGAGCCTCACCGTGTCGGGAACCTTCCCCTCGATTCTGGCAATCATTATCGCCTCGTCTATCGCCATCTGAACCTCCGGCCTTGCGACGATGAGCGGGATGAAGCGCATCTCAACCACCAGGGTTAAAAGGCCCGGTGGGTTTTTAAGCCCAGCGATGATGACGCCCAAGCCCTCCTGAGGGGTGATGAGAGCGGTCACCACTGAGCAACCTTTGCTTTCGCAAAGCTTGTTTCACTCATATTCTGGCATCTGGAAGACGCCTTGTCAGAAGTGAAACACTGCGAAAGTGCCGTCGAAAATAATCCCAAAAAAGAAAGGGAAGTATAGTTGCACGCCCTCTTTCCGCCAGCGCTTTCGTCAGAAAGAGCTGTTGGTCAGGGGCCGATTAGGTCATCACAGCTCAGCCACCTACCCTCACATCATCCCCCGAGTCCGAGCGCGTCCCTAATCCAGAGCGGAATCAGCCCTATCTTTGGAAAGACAAGTTCAGCCTTGGCCTCGACGGCATAAGCCGGAACGCATCCGGCAAGGTAGCCGTTAGGCAGGATGACCTGTATCGGTCCGTAGGGAGTCGGATAGGGCGGGTCGGGAACCGGGTTGTTGTCGCCCCATGTAACGAAGCACTCTTCGGGCTTCCCGTCGAGCTTAATCGTGTATATGTAGCGGACGCGGTGTATGATTGGATACTCGTAACCGGGGCGCTTGTAAACTATAACGTCACCCACCTTGACCTGGTCGGGGTTCGTTACGCCCTTGAGCAGGACAACGTCCCCCCTGTAAAAGACCGGCTCCATCGAGCCGCTGACCACTATTACGAGGGGAGAGTTCGTGTGAAGGGCCGCCTTCAGCCCGGCCTGGATTCCAAAGACGACCACGACCGCGATTATTATCCACGCGACGTCCTTTTTCCACTCCTCCATTTCAGCGCCTCCCGGTAGGTTGCAATCCTAACGGCTATCGCGCCGATTGCCGTGCAGGTTTCAAGACTGACCCTCTTCCCCGTCACGTCCATATGATACCGGGCCAACTTAAAGATTTCCTTCGGAAGACCGTGCCTGCCGAGACCTATGAGGAGGAGAAAGCTCTCACCCCGGAGGTGCCTCTCAGCCAGCTCGATGGGGGTTATCTCCTTCTCATCACTCGGCTTTCTCGTTGTCGCCACGGGCGTCCCGAACTGCGGGGGAAAACCCTTCCTGGGAAAATCAAGGAGATGGAACCTGTTTCCCTCAGCCAGTTCGAGGAGGTACCTTCCCCCCTCACCGATGGTTGTGTGGGAGCTGACTTCCTCGGCAACCTCCTTCGGCTTCCCCTCCAGCGGAAATCCAACGAGGGCAAGGTGAAAGTCGTAGGCGTAGGCTATTGGCGCGGCACGGGCTATCGCCCTTAAATGGGCCTCGTGGAGTCTCTTCACGTCATAGGTGTTGTAAAGGGCGAGCGTTAGAACCGCCATGGGTGAAAAGATGCGACCAACGTTTATAAGGGTTTGCGACCTACATCTAAGATGCCATGCCAGTATTCGAGGACGTTAAGGAACTTATAGAACTCGGGCGCTTTGAGGAAGCCCTTGAGAAAATTCCAGAGCTAAGTGACAGGCTCGAAAGGGTAGAGGCCATTGTTGAGCTAATCCTTGCAATTCTGAAGAGGGGAGAACCCCTCGAGTGGATTCCCACACTTCTCGAGGACGCCGAGTACCTCGCAGAGAGCATAGAGGAACCGGCGGACAAGGCGATGGCCTACAGCATGGTTGGATACGCCTACCGCGCCGCGGGATACGTGGAGGAGTCCGAAACGTGCTTCGCCAACGCCCTCGATGAGCTGGAGGAGATAGAAGACCCGCTCCAGAGGGGAGCCGCCATAGGAACCACTGCCTACTACATGGCGCTTGCGGGGGATTCAAAGAGCGCGCTCCAGATGTTCGACGTGGCCTTCGAGGTGATAACCAGGGCAACGGTGGACTACTCGAAGAAGGTCGAGGGGCTTATAGCCCTTGCCGGGCTGATGGAGGACGCGGGTGACGCACTGCACTCAAAGAAGGCGCTGCCCTTTTACAGAACGGCCTTCGACATCTTTGACAAGCTGCACGTCAACCAGAGGGCAGGTGGAGTTGAGAAAAAGATTGAGCTTGCGGAGACCCTCTACGAGACCGGAAGGCCCGAGATAAGACGCGCCCTCCTTGAAGGACGCTACAGACACGCGCTGGCGCTGATAGAGAAGCTCTACACCGGTGAGAAGAGGCTTATAGGGAAGCTCGAGGTGGCCCTCTGGATGAAGAGGGTCAACAACCCCGCCTACAAGGAGCTTGTGAGGGAAGTCCTGGGAGAGGGGAACCTGGAGCTGAGCCAGGTTGGCGTCCAGAGGGTTGCCGGACTGCTGACCCATCTGGGCAGGCTTGAGGACGCTCTAAGCTTCGCCCTCAGGATAGAGAGTCCCGAGAGGAAGAGCGGAGCGCTGAGGGGGATAGCGCTTGCCCTCGCCGGGGAGAAAAGGTTTAAGGATGCCGAGAAAGTTGCGAACGCTATTCCCACACCAGAAATCAGGGCGGAAACCTTAAGGGACTTAAAGACCCTTCATGGGTCTGGGTGAGGCGATGATATTCGACGCCCATTCAGACCTGCCCACGTTTGTTTTCGATGAGAGGAAGACAGGAAAAACGAGGGTTCTCGAGGAGAACTACGGGAGGTTCTTCAACGGAATAAGCGCCAGGGTTATGGCAATATGGACGAGGCCGGACAGGCGTAAGGACGCGACCGTTTACGGCTTCGAGGTTCTGAACTCTTTTCTCAAGGACGTTGAGGAGAGCGAGCGCTTCGAGCTCGTGAGGAACGTTGAAGAGATGCGGAAAACGATAAAAGCTGGGAGGGTGGCCCTCTGGCTCGGCCTCGAAGGGGGTGAACCGATAGGCGAGAGCCTCGACCTTCTGGAGGTGTTCCACCGCCTCGGACTTCGCGTTCTGACGCTCACGTGGAGTCTCAGAAACGCGATAGGCGACGGCGTCTTCGAGAGAACGAACGGAGGCCTTACCAACTTCGGCGTCGAAGTCGTCGGCAAGGCCGAGGAGCTTGGGATAGTGATAGACCTCAGCCATATAAACGAGGCCGGCTTCTGGGACGCGCTGAGCGTTACCTCGTTCCCGGTCATAGCGTCGCACTCCAACGCGAAAAAGCTCTGCGACCACGTAAGAAACCTGACCGACGAGCAGCTGAAGGCGATAGCCGAGAGGGACGGCGTCGTTGGGGCGGTTGCCATACCGAGCTTCGTGGACAAGGAGAGACCAACGCTGGAAAGGTACGTCGAGCACATAACCTACATGGCCGACCTCATCGGATACAAACACGTCGGCCTCGGCTTCGACTTCGTCTACTACCTGAGCGGCTGGAGCGGGAAGAGCGTCGAGGGTTTTGAGAACGAGTCGAGGATTCCGGCCCTTATGGAGAAGCTGAGGGAGAACTTCAGCGAAAAAGAGGTCGAAGCCATAGCCTTCAAAAACTTTGAAAGGGTGTTCGAGAGGATAACCTAAGGCCTCCGAAGGAAGTCGGGAACCCGGAGGTGGTGCCTCGAATTTGAGAACCTGATGAAGCTCAGGAACCTGACCGCCCCGGTTGGTCTCGATGACAGCATCCCGACGAGGGACGACCTGCTGAGGTAGGCCCTGATTGTCTCCGACGATAGCTCCGTCTCGGTCACAGGCGGCTGGTAGATTCCGAGCATTATGTCCAGCTCCCTGTCGCTCGCCCCCTCTATCCTTCCCTTTCTGAAGGCTATTATGGCTTCCCTTAAGAGACCCCTCTCCTCAGCGCTTCTGAATACCGCCTCCTTAAGCTCCCTTGACCAGCCGCTCCAGGCAAGGTGACCCGCGTAGCCGAGAAGATAACCGGTGAGGTAGGCCCTTCTGACGACGTCCCGTTCCTCGAGGATGTCCCTGAGTCGAAGGAGCCTCCTCGGCCTCCTCATAGCAACGGCCCCCTGATTGAGATTCCCCGCGAGCTGAACTCAAAGCGGTAGAGCCTCGTCTCGTGGTGGGTTCTCCTCATCTTGAGGACCTGCAAAGCCCTGACCATCTTGACGCCGTCGAGGTAGTAGTGGAGCATTATGACGCCATCAACGAGGTAGTGCTCCTCGGTGTAGCGGTCAAGCTCTGTCAGTTCGGCCACGAGAACCGTTGTTATGCCAAGCTCCTCGATTGTCCTGAGGAACGTTGCAAGCTCCGCCCTTTTCTCGGCGGGGTCCGTTGTCGGAAAGTCTATTGCGGTTAGGGGGTCTATGACGAGCCTCGCTATCCCGGCGTCCTGGGCCAAGTCTTTTATTCTGAACATGACGCTGCTCCACTGGGGCGGCTTCGCCTTGGTTCCCCACAGCTCCTTCCCGAGGTCGTAGAGTATCAGGTTGCCGTTGCGGACGTAGTTCCAGACGTCGGGGTCAAAGCGCTCGAAGTCCTTGGCAACCTCTTTGGGATTGTGTATCAGCGAGACGTAGGCCGTTTTCTCCCCGTTCTTTGCGCCCTCAACGAGGAACTGCATGGCAAAAGTTGTCTTGCCGCTCCCCGGGGGACCCGTCACAAGGTAGGCTTTTCCCGGAAGGAATCCACCCTCTATCAGCTCGTCGAAGCCCGGAATGCCGGTGCGCACTCGCTCGGTGCCGCCCATCGTCTCTACCTCCGCCACCTTATACTGCTCTTGAGTAAAGTTATATAAAAAGATGCCCCTACGAATTCGGAGCTGATGGGAATGTACTTCATAACCTTCAGAGAGGCAAGGAGGTTGCTGCTCTCAAAGGCAACAGGAGTAAACCTCGACCTGAGGAAAACCAACCGAACGTGGGAGATAAAAAGAGAAGGTGACGAGTTCATCTTCCCCGATGGAACGCGCGTCTCGAAGGACGTCATCGAGAGGATAGCGAGGGACGAGGGCAGCGTTTACTTCGTCAAGGACGGGGGAGTTTACAAGGCGGCAATAGCTGGAGAGCACTACTACAAGCTCGTCCCGACGATTCCGCCGACGATTGAGATAAACGGCATCAGGATGCACAGGACGAAGGGGGTAAACCCGCTCCAGGACACGAGGAACAAGGTGAACGCGGTTAGGCCAAAGGAGGGAGAAACGGTCCTTGACACCTGCATGGGACTCGGCTACACCGCCATAGAGGCCTCGAAGAGGGGAGCCTACGTCATAACAATCGAGAGGGATAAAAACGTCATCGAGCTGGCGAAGATAAACCCCTGGAGCAGGGAGCTCTTCACGGGCGGTAAAATCCAAGTGATTCACGGCGACGCCTTTGAGGTCGTGAGGAAGTTTAGGAACGAGAGCTTCGATGTAATCATCCACGACCCACCGCGCTTTTCTTTAGCAGGACAGCTCTACTCGGAGGAGTTCTACCGCGAACTTTTCAGGGTTTTGAAGCCCGGCGGAAGGCTCTTCCACTACGTTGGAAATCCCGGAAAGAGATACCGCAGAAAGGACCTCCAGAGGGGCGTAATGGAGCGGTTGAGGAGGGCGGGCTTCGTCGGCGTTAAGCGCGTTGAAGAGGCACTTGGAGTAGTGGCGAGAAAAGCGGAAAAGAAAAGGTAAAGCTCACTCTTTCTCTCCCTTCAGTATTTTCTCGACGTCGAAGCCTTCTTCATACTTCCTGAGCTTCCTCTCAAAGAACTCGATGAAGAGCTTGTAGCGCTTTGAGCGGTGCTTCGGGCTTCCGCGGATGCTGTGGCCGTGCGGACCCTTCTTGAACACCGCTATGTAGGCCTCCTTGCCGAGGTCTTTGAGCACGTTGTAGAACATCAGGCTCTGGTCGAGCGGGCAGCGGTAGTCCTCGAGCGAGTGTATGAGCAGTATCGGAGCCTTGACGTTCTCCGCGTAGAACAGCGGGCTGAGCTTCCTGTAGTTCTCGTTCTCCAGCGGGTTCGGGCCGATGACCTCGACGTCGAACCAGAGGCCGATGTCCGAGAAGGCATAACTCGTCAGCCAGTAGCTTATGCCGTTCTCGCTGATTCCGGCCTTGAAGAGGTCGCTCTGCGTTAGCGCCCAGTTGGT
>NZ_JAMONU010000156.1 GCF_027066465.1 Thermococcus sp. | reverse complement strand
GCCGAAGGGAATCGACAGCAAGATGAGGCTCAAGAAGAAGGGCAAGCCCCGCTCACCCAGCATAGGGTGGAGCTCACCTAAAGCCGTACGCGGACTTCACCCGAGCGGCTACGAGGAGGTCCTCGTTCACAACCTCAAGGAGCTGGAAAAGCTTGACCCGACCAGGCAGGTAGCGAGGATAGCTGGAACCGTCGGCGCGAGGAAGAGGGAACTCATAATCGCGAGGGCCAAGGAGCTCGGGATTAAGGTTCTCAACGCGAGGTGATGCTCATGCTCAGGATGCAGAGAAGGATTGCCGCTGAGGTTTTGAAGTGCGGTGAGAACAGGGTTTGGATTGACCCCGAGAGGATTGACGACGTTGCCGCAGCAATAACGAGGGAGGACATAAAGAGGCTCATCCACGACGGCGTCATCAAGAAGAAGCCCATAAAGGGTCAGAGCAGGGCTAGGGCGAGGGCCTTCCACGAGGCGAGGAAGAAAGGAAGACATAGGGGCCCCGGAAGCAGGAAGGGTAAGAAGACCGCTAGGATGGGCAAGAAGGAAGTCTGGATGATGACCATAAGGGCCCTGAGAAAAGAACTCAGGAAGCTCAAGGCCGAGGGCAAGATTGACGCCCACACATACAGGAGGCTCTACATCAGGGCCAAGGGCGGCCAGTTCAAGAACAAGAGGCAGCTCTACCTGTTCATGCAGGAGCACGGCATCTTGAAGGAGTGAGGTGAGATAAATGGCGAGAGGACCAAGGTATAGGGTTCCCTTCAGGAGGAGGAGAGAGGGTAAGACCAACTACCACAAGAGGCTCAAGCTCCTCAAGAGCAAGAAGCCGAGGCTCGTCGTGAGGAAGAGCCTCAACCACCACATAGCGCAGATTGTAGTCTACGACCCGAAGGGCGACAGGACGATAGTTTCCGCCCACACCAGGGAGCTTATCAGGGACTTCGGCTGGAAGGGCCACACCGGCAACACCCCCAGTGCTTACCTCCTCGGACTGCTCATCGGCTACAAGGCGAAAAAAGCCGGCGTTGAGGAGGCCATACTCGACATAGGTCTTCACCCGCCGACCAGGGGAAGTTCGGTCTTCGCCGTCCTCAAGGGAGCAGTGGACGCTGGTCTCAACGTCCCGCACAGCGAGGAGATATTCCCTGAGGACTACAGGATAAGGGGCGAGCACATAGCGAGCTACGCCAAGGCCCTCAAGGAGGAGGACGAGACCGCCTATAGGAGGCAGTTTGGTGGCTACCTCGTTAAGGGCCTTGAGCCTGAGAAGCTCCCCAAGCACTTTGAGGAGGTTAAGGCCAAGATAATCGAGAAGTTTGAGGGGGCGAGAGAATGACCGACCCGAGAGAGATTGCCCAGAGGGTTCTTGAGGAGTGGGAGCCCAAAACGAAACTCGGCAGGCTTGTTAAAGAGGGCCAGATAACTGACATTCACGAAATATTCAGGAAGGGTTACCAGATAAAGGAGCCGGAGATAGTGGATGTCCTCCTTCCGGAGGTCAACCTCAGGGAGAACCAGGAAGTGCTTGACATCGCTCTCACCGTCAGAATGACCGACAGCGGCAGGAGGATTCGCTTCCGCGTTTTGGCTGCAGTTGGCAACAGGGACGGCTACGTCGGCCTTGGACTTGGTCACGGAAGGGAAGTTGGCATAGCCATCAGGAAGGCCATAAGCTACGCCAAGATGAACCTCATCGAAATCAAGCGCGGTTGTGGAAGCTGGGAGTGCAGGTGCAGGAGGCCACACTCGATTCCCTTCGCCGTCGAGGGCAAGGAGGGTAGCGTTCGCGTCAAGCTCATGCCCGGACCGCGTGGTCTTGGACTGGTCATAGGTGACGTCGGCAAGAAGATACTCACCCTTGCCGGTGTTCAGGACGTCTGGTCCCAGACCCTCGGTGAGACGAGGACAACGGTTAACTTCGCCAAGGCGGTTTTCAACGCCCTCTACAACACCAACCGCGTCGCCATACAGCCAGGTATGGTGGAGAAGTACGGCATCGTGGTTGGCAGGGCGATGCCCCAGAGCTTTGAGCTGTGAGGTGAGAGGAGATGGCAAAGCTTGCACTCATAAGGCTCAGGAGCGGGATTAGGGCGAAGGGAGAAGTGAGGGACACCCTCGCTATGCTCCGCCTTCACAGGATTAACCATCTCGTTATAGTTGATGACACCCCTAGCTACCGCGGAATGATACAGAAGGTCAAGGACTACATTACTTGGGGCGAGATAGACAAAGAAACTCTCGTCAAGCTCCTCAGGAAGAGGGGCAGGCTCGTTGGCAACAAGCCCATCACCGATGAGTACGTTAGGGAGAAGCTTGGAATGTCCATTGAGGAGTTTGCCGAGAAGGTCATCAACGGCGAGATGAAGCTCAGGGACTTACCCAACATCAAGCCTGTCTTCAGGCTCCACCCGCCGAGGGGAGGACTGAAGGGAAGCAAGAAGCGCACCTTCAAGGAAGGTGGGGCTTTAGGTTACAGGGGCGAGAAAATTAACGAGCTAATTGAGAGAATGCTCTGAGGTGGCGAGAGATGATTAGGAGGAGGAAGAAGGTTAGGAAGCTCCGCGGAAGTCACACTCACGGATGGGGGTGCAAGAAGAAGCACAGGGGAGGAGGAAGCAAAGGCGGTCGTGGTATGGCAGGCACCGGTAAAAGGAAGGACCAGAAGTTTACCTGGACCATCAAGTACGCCCCCGACCACCTCGGCAAGCGCGGGTTCCACAGGCCGAAGGCGGTGACTTACATCCCCAAGGTCATCAACCTCAGCGACATAGAGGAGAACTTCGAGCTCTTCAGGGACATGGGGGTAATCTATGAGGAGGAAGGAAAGCTGGTCTTTGACGCTACCCAGCTCGGGATAGACAAGGTTCTCGGAACGGGCAGACTTACCCGCGCCATCGTCGTCAAGGCCTACTACGTTACTTCCAAGGCCGAGAAGAAGATTAGGGAAGCGGGTGGCGAGGTCGTCCTCGCCTGACCCCTTTAACTTTTGGCGGGTGTTGCACATGGGAAAGGCACGGGACATTGTATACGCCATCGAGCGTTACTTCCCCGAAGTTGAGAGGCCCAAGAGGCACGTCCCCCTTAAGGAAAAGTTCATGTGGACGGGTATAGTTCTGTTGCTGTATTACATCCTAGCTGAGATTCCAATTTATGGAATCCCCCCCAAAGTTCAGGACTACTTTGCGACGCTTCGATTCATACTGGCCGGTAGGAGCGGTTCGTTGCTGACCCTCGGTATTGGTCCAATCGTTACCGCGAGTATAATCATGCAGCTCCTCGTTGGTTCTGAGATTGTTAAGCTCGATCTGTCTAATCCGGAGGATAGGAAATTTTATCAGGCAACTCAGAAGCTCTTCGCGGTGTTCATGAGCTTTTTTGAGGCGGCAATCTACGTCTTCGCCGGTGCCTTCGGTAGGGTTAGCACCTCTATTGGAGCCTTCCAGACCGTGACCAGCCCGGAGGGGGCAATATACATCGGTCTCGGTCTCGCAGTACTCATAATACTTCAGCTAGGCTTTGCATCTACGATGCTTATACTGCTTGATGAGCTAGTGAGCAAGTGGGGGATAGGAAGCGGTATAAGCCTGTTCATTGCCGCCGGAGTTTCTCAGACCGTTATTTACAAAGCCCTCGCTCCGGTGCCCAGCAAGGAGTACATAGACCCCCTCACAGGAAAGCCCGCAATCGTTGGCGCAATCCCCGCTTTCATACAGCACCTCCTTCACGGCGATATCACCGGTGCCATATACCGCGGACCGACGTTGCCGGACATGACGAAGTTGCTGGCTACGATAGTGGTGTTCCTCATAGTCGTCTACCTCGAGAGCATGCGCGTTGAGATTCCACTCAGCTACGGCCGTGTGACCGTTCGCGGAAGGTATCCGATAAGGTTCATGTACGTCAGCAACATTCCGATAATCCTCACGATGGCGCTCTACGCCAACATTCAGCTCTGGGCTAGACTGCTCAACAACTACGGTATAACTTGGCTTGGAACGTTTAACCAGAATGGCTACCCTGCGAGCGGTTTCGTGACATACCTATACCCTCCAAGCGATATATTCCAAGTCATGGCCGACCCATGGAGGGCGTTCGTCTACGCGATAATGACGATATTCTGGTCGCTGATATTCGGCTTCCTCTGGGTTGAACTGACCGGACTGGATGCCAAGAGCATAGCCAGACAGCTCCAGCAGGCCGGACTCCAGATTCCGGGATTCAGGCGCGATCCAAGAATTCTCGAGAGGGTTCTCCAGCGCTATATCCCCTACGTTACGTTCTGGGGTTCGTTTACCTTGGCTATAGTGGCCGTGCTCGCGAACTTCCTTGGCGCTCTCGGTACAGGAACGGGAATACTGCTGACGGTGGGCATACTCTACAGGTTCTACGAAGAGATAGCGAGGGAGCAGGCCACGGAGATGTTCCCTGCATTGAGAAGGTTCTTCTCCAAGTGACCTCTCATTTTTTGCAAAACCTTTTAAGGCCGTTTTTCCTTACCCAACCAGAACCCCCTGGGTGAAGAGCTATGCCGTTTGTGGTCATGATTACAGGCATCCCAGGAGTTGGCAAGAGCACAATCACTAGGCTTGCCCTCCGGAGGACGAGGGCAAAGTTCAAGCTCGTCAACTTCGGCGACCTGATGTTTGAAGAGGCCGTTAAGGCGGGTCTGGTCAAGCATCGCGACGAGATGAGAAAGCTCGACCCCAAGACCCAGAGGGAGCTTCAGCTTAAGGCGGCGCAGAAGATAGTTGAGATAGCGAGGAAGGAACCGGTCCTCCTCGATACCCACGCTACAATTAAAACTCCCGTTGGCTATCTCCTCGGCTTCCCCAGGGAGGTTATTGAGGTTATCAACCCGAACTTCATCGTTATAATCGAGGCGACTCCGAGTGAGATACTTGGAAGACGCCTCCGCGACCTCAAGAGGGACAGGGACGTCGAGACCGAGGAGCAGATTGAGAGGCACCAGGACTTGAACAGGGCTGCGGCGATAAGCTACGCGATGCATTCAAACGCCCTCATAAAGATAATCGAGAACCACGAGGATAAGGGTCTTGAGGAGGCCGTGAACGAGCTTGTTGAAGTGCTCGATTTGGCGGTGAGCGAGTATGATTGAGGGTGTGTACCAGTTCCTCGACAGGATTTTTGGTCCGTTCATACTGAACCACAGCCCGCTGTGGGTCATTACAATAGCGGGAGCCATAATAGGTGGATTTTACACGTTGCTCTACTACTTTTTCACCGACATAGAAAAGCAGAAGAAACTCCAGAAGCTCGGCAAGGAGCTTCAGAAGGAACTTAGGGAGGCTCAAAAGAGCGGCGACGAGAAGAAGATGAAAAAGCTCCAGCAGAAACAGCTCGAACTCATGAGAATGCAGAGCGAGCTCATGAAGCAACAGACGCTCCCAATCCTTCTCACGATGCCGTTGTTCTACATCTTCTTCAACTGGCTAAGGAGATGGTACGTTGAGGTCGGAATAGTGAAGGCTCCTTTCAACTTCTTCCTCTTCGACTGGTTCCACAAGATGTATCACTCGGCACTTCCACCGGACCAGCTCGGGTACCTGGGCTGGTACTTCCTCACGAGCTACGTCGTGGGTATGGTCCTTAGAAAGCTCCTCGATATGGGATAAATTTAAAAACGCTCCGCTGAAAGGGGTTGCGAGGTGAGAAAGCATGAAGCCGATGTACCGCTCAAGGTCATGGAGAAGGAAGTACGTTAGGACTCCCGGAGGAAGGACGGTAATCCACTTCGAGAGGAGGAAGCCCAAGGTTGCCCACTGCGCCCTCTGTGGAAGGCCTCTCAACGGCGTTCCGCGCGGAAGGCCGAGCGAGCTCAGGAAGCTTCCAAAGACCAAGAAGAGGCCTGAGAGGCCGTATCCGAACCTCTGCCCGAGTTGCATGAGGAAGGTCATGAAGGCCCAGGTCAGGGCTTCCATAGCCCTTTGAAGGTGCGCCTATGCCCAAGGGCTGCCTCGTGATAACGGTCAGCGGTCTGGCAGGTTCGGGAACGACAACCCTCTGCAGAAACTTGGCCAAGCACTACGGCTTCAAGCACGTTTACGCCGGGCTGATATTCCGGCAGATGGCCAAGGAAATGGGAATGACGCTCGAGGAATTCCAAAAGTACGTCGAGCTCCACCCGGAGATAGACAGGGAAGTTGACAGGAGGCAAATCGAGGCAGCCAAGGAGTGCAACGTCGTCATTGAGGGCAGGCTCGCCGGCTGGATGGTGAAGAATGCAGACCTTAGAATATGGCTCGACGCTCCGATAATGGAGCGCGCCAGGAGGGTAGCCCAGAGGGAAGGCATCTCCGTTGAGGAGGCCTTCGTTCAGATTGCCGAGAGGGAGAAGGGGAACAGGAAAAGGTATTTAAACCTATACGGTATCGACATCGAGGACAAATCGATTTACGATTTAATCATAAACACTGCCAAATGGGGTCCCGATGGGGTCTTCGCGATTGTGAAGGCCGCCATCGACCACCTTTACCCCGACGGCGACGCGGGGTCGGGTGAAAACCCGGAAAACAAAAAGAAGGAGGTGGGATGAATGCCAGCTATTGAGGTCGGAAGGATTGCCGTCGTTATTGCCGGAAGGAGGGCCGGACAGAAGGTCGTCGTTGCCGACATAATCGACAAGAACTTCGTCCTCGTCACCGGCGCTGGCCTCAACAAGGTCAAGCGCAGGAGGATGAACATAAAGCACCTTGAGCCCCTTCCGGAGAAGGTTAACATCGAGCGCGGTGCCTCCGACGAGGAGATAAAGAAGGCCCTCGAAGAGGCCGGCATAAGCCTTGAGTGAGGGCTTTCCCTTACTCTTCTTCCAATAAGTTTCTTAACGCTTTTCTCATTAACTCTCCGGGGATTGGCATGATTGCACTCGTTACCGGCGCAACCGGTGGAATCGGAAGGCTTCTTGTGAAGGCGTTGATTGATGAAGGTTACAGGGTTGTTGGCGTGGGAAGGAGACGGGAGAAGCTTGAGGAGCTGAAGGCCCTCGGTGACTTTGACTACATCGTTGCTGACTTAAGCGAGCCAAACAGTACAAAAAGAATAGCGAAGGCCCTAAGGGAACTTGGAATAGGGGAACTCGACCTCCTCGTGAACAACGCCGGCTATGCAATCCGGAAGCCCCTCCTCGAGCATAGCGACGAAGAACTCGAGAGGCTCTTCAAGGTTAACGTGTTGGTTCCCGTTGAGCTCACGCGGGAGCTGTTGCCCCTCCTTAAGCCCGGCTCAACGGTCGTCTTCGTAATCAGCGGAGTCGCCTTCGTCAACGTCCCGGAATTGCCTTCTTACTGCGCCACCAAGGGCGCACTGCACTACCTCGCGGTGAACCTCGAA
Organism: Thermococcus sp.; assembly: GCF_027066465.1. Taxonomy (GTDB): domain Archaea; phylum Methanobacteriota_B; class Thermococci; order Thermococcales; family Thermococcaceae; genus Thermococcus. The sequence goes on along the minus strand of NZ_JAMONU010000156.1, from coordinate 181 downwards.
CGGGAGCTGAAGGAGAGGGGAATCCGTGTCATGCGCGTCTATCCAAAGCAGGTCAAGACGGAGTTCTTCACCCGGAACAACGTGCCCTATCCAAAGGGTTCAATAGAGCCCGAAGACGTCGTTAGGGCGATAATGGGGGGACTGGAGAAGGGCAAAACGGAAGTCTTTGTCCCCGGCTACC
>NZ_JAMONU010000155.1 GCF_027066465.1 Thermococcus sp. | reverse complement strand
CTGACCCTTTGAACGGCCTCACTAATTTGCCCCACCGATTCGCGGATGTCCTTTGAGATTCTGGCCAGAACCCGTGCTTTAGCCCGGAGGGTTTCCGTTGCATCGTTTATCTCGGAGATTAGCTCCTTCAGCCTCTCGGTCGTTTCTCGAAGGTCGAGCAGCACTTTTTTAAGCTCCCCCTTTCCCTCGATGGTGAGACCGTTCGTGAGGTCTCCCCTTGAGAGCTTCTCAAGCTTGAGCGCTATCGCGTTGAGCGTTCCAACGAGGTCCGTTCCAACGGCTTCAAACGCCCTTATGAGCGCTCCAATCTCGTCATCTTCAAGGTACTTGATGTCCTTCAGGCCTTCCCTAACTTCGCTGAGCCGTCCTTCTGCGAGGGCCTCTGCGACCTTTCCGAGCTTTCTTATCGGTTCAATTGCGTCGGAGAGCAGTTTGTAAGATGCTCCAATTAGGAACACCGCAGTTATGGCGAGCAGAACCGCGAAGGTCATGGCGTATCTCCTGGTTTCCGCCTTTGCGCTCGCTACGGCCTTTGCAAGTTCCTCGACGGGAGTCCCGCCTGAAGTCTGAACGACGAGAAACCAGCCCGATGGGAGCTTTGAACAGGCTGTAATCGTCCCGTTTTCTTCGGTGACGTAAGGTTCCCCGCAGTGCTCAACGTTTCCTTTCAGTCCCGGAATGCCGTCAATGCTTTTGCCGATGTAGCCCTCGCTGGAGGAGGCGTAAACTTTCCCGTTCCAGATTAGATACGTCTCGTAGTTTCTGACCTTTAGCGGGCTTTCAATCTCCTCGGGCGGTATGCCAACCCCGAGAAAGGCCCTTCCCCCGGCGACTGGAAGAACGTACAGGGGATAGAAGGCACCATTCCTTTCAACAACCCTCCACCCCTCCCCTTCAAGCCACCGTGCTTCCCCGACGGTAGCTCTGATTCGCTTTCCTTCGTAGCTGTAAAGCGTGCCGTTTGGGGCCTCGAAGTAAATCCAGAGACCGCTCGAAGAACCGAGTTTCTGAACGTCCTCAGCAATCCCTGAACCCGCGATTAAGTCCCTTTCGAGCAGTTCTCCCCCAATTTTGCCCGTGAGCATGGCGGCTCTCATCGTTTCTTCAACCCTTGCGGATACGGCGAGGGCCGTTTTGAGCGTGAGCTTCTTCTCTTCCGCCAGAATCTGGGGGGTAACCTTCTCATCAACAGTGTACGCGGCCCTGTTGCCCACGTGGAGCATCATGCCTACCGCTATTACGGTTCCGAGAAGCATAACGGCGACGACCGTTGCGAGCACTCTCTTCCTGAACTGCACGGCCCCCACCTCAGTAGACCCGCTCTATCACCCGGCCGTTGCAGACCTTCCTCATTCTGACCTTTCCAGTGGAGAGGTCGAGGTATATCGTTCTCCCTCCCCTTCCCCCGGTGTCCTCTGCCACGAGCCTTATGCCGAGCCTCCTGAGTTCTCGCTTAGCGACCTCCACGTTCTTCCTGCCTATCGTAAGCCCCTCACCCGCTCCCCTGAACATGTGTGCCCCTCCGAAGAGCTTGGCCTCTGCCCTCACAGGGTTTCCTCCGAGCCTCTTGAAGTCCTTCAGGAGCAGCTGAAGGCCCGTATCCACGTATTTGGCCGGGTTTCCCCTGTTGCCGTACCTTGAGGCCTCTGGGAGCAGGGCGTGGAGCAGACCCCCGACTTTGGTGGCCCTGTCGTAGAGGGTTATACCAACACAGCTCCCCAGGCCGTACGTGCTTATTATTCCCCTCTCCCTTCCGACCGCGTAGTCCCCTATGCCGACCCTAATTTCCCTCACCGCTCCCACCCGTTCCGACGTCAACGTTCTGGAGCATTTCCTCGAGCCTTGTTACGAGCTTTTTGAAGGATTCCTTTGTTGGAACAACGTAGAAGTAGCTCTCTATCCCCGTGTCCTTCTGGTAAAAGCGGGTTCTGAACGCAACGACCTTCTCAACGTCCCTCAGCTCGGGTCTTGAAAGCTCCCTCTCGATGTCGTAGAGGCTCTCCGCCGGCTTGGGGGGACTGAGGGACACCGGCTCCCCTATCAGCTTGGCGAGCATGTCGGTGTAGACAGATATCAGGATGTTGCCCACTTCCATTATCGCGGAGCGGCCGACGTCGTCAATCTCTCCCTCGTTTCCGACGAGCATGGAGACGAGGCTTTTCGCGCTCTTCAGGGGAAACTGAAGTATCGTCAGGCCCCTGAGACCCTCCTTTATGTCAAACATCACGACAACGCTCTCTCTGATGCCCCTGCCGGCGAGCTCCCTCAGCAGTTCTATCCTCGACAGTAGCCCGACCTTCGGCGGCTCCATCTCAATGGTTCCTATCATCTGGGAAAGCGCCGTTAGGGCGTGGCTTATCGCTATGTTCGAGGCTTCCTTGAATATGTCCTGGTACCACTCGGAGGACCAGTCCCCGTTCCTCCCGCTCATAGCAACCCCTCCACGAGTGTTTTGATAATCCTCTCCATGGACTTCGGGTCGGGAATCAGGAGGAAGTTCTCCCTGAACTCAAAGTCCTCAACCGCCATCTCGGTTCTGAGAATCACGGTGTAGTCGCTGTACCTCCCAACGTCGGCGAGGGCGAAGTCGAGTATCGCGGACGTGAAGTCCATCACGAGCTCTGGAGGGGTCTGCTCTATCACAGTCCCGAGGAACTCACTCAGGGCGTTGGCGAAGGAGGAAATCAAGATGTTCCCTACCTCCTCCACTGCCGAGCGGCACAGCTCGTCAAGCTCCCGCGTCGTTCCCATCGGGTTTCCGGAGAGGATATCGAACAGCCGCCTGCCGTCCTCAGGCTCCAGGAGGAAGAATGCGTGCCCCTCAACCCCACCGCTCAGGCGTACATAAACTCCCAGTTTGATGTCGTCGCCGAGAACCTCCGGAACTTCCCTTATCTGAACGACCCTCACCTCGGGCACGGTTATGCTCACTGGGCGGCCGGTCATCCTGCTCAGGCTGTCGGCGGCCCTGGAGGCCCCTATGTTGAAGGTCTCTTTAAGCGCGCTGAGGGAAAGCTCGTCGAGTTCCCTGATGTACCTCTCGTAGTCCTCAGAAGCCACCGCCGCCACCCCCGAGAAGGCCGTTTATTTCAATGATTAGAACCACCCTGCCGTCTCCAAGGATTGTCGCCCCGGCGAAGCCGCTGATGTTGGACAGCATCTTGCCGAGGCTCTTGATTACGATGTCCTTCTTGTGGAGAATCTCGTCAACTCCAATGGCGACCTTCTGGGCGCCGAGGTCGACTATCAGGGCTGGGAACACATCGAGGTCTGAAACGGGCAGTCCAAAGAGTTCGTGGAGCATCACGACGGGTATTATCTCGCCCCTGAGGACTATGACCTCCTTGCCGCCGATTGTTTTCAGTCTGTCCCTTCTGACCTGTATGCTTTCGAGTACGTTGTTTATCGGCACAGCGTAGACCTCGTCGCAAACCCTAACGAGAAGGGCCTGAATTATGGCCATGCTGACGGGCAGTTTGATGATGAAAGTCGTTCCCTTCCCCACCTCTGTCTGTATTGAGATGCTTCCGTTCAGACTCTTAACGACGTCCTTCACAACGTCCATTCCCACGCCCCTTCCGGAAACGTCCGTTACCTCGTCCTTCGTGCTGAAGCCCGGCAGGAATATCAGGTTTATGGCGTCCTCATCGCTCATCTCGGCCGCCTGCTCGGGGGTTATCAGGCCCTTCTCCACAGCCTTTCTCTTCACTTTCTCCGGGTCTATTCCACGGCCGTCGTCCCTCACGATAATCTCTATGTAGCTCTTTTCCCTCCTCGCGATAAGCTCAACCCTGCCCACGCGGGGCTTTCCGAGTCTCTCCCTCTCCTCAGGGGGTTCTATGCCGTGGTCTATTGCGTTTCTGAGGAGGTGTACGAGAACGTCTCCGAGCCTATCGAGAATCGTCCTGTCAACCTCTATCTCGGCCCCTTCAACTACGAACTCGACCTCCTTTCCCATCTTCCTCGCAAGCTCGCGGACCATCCTCGGGAACTTGTTGAAGACCTCTCCAACTGGGGTCAGACGCATCTCCATAATCTCATCTTGAAGTTCGGTCAGCAGTCGGGACAGCGTTGAGAGCGTCTCGTTAAGCTCTCTATCGCCAAGCCTCTCGGCAATCTGCTCGAGTCTGCCCTTGTTTATCACAAGCTCGCCGACGAGGTTCATCAGCTTGTCGAGATGGCTCACGTCAACCTTGATTATCCTCGATATCTTAATCTTGGGAGTCTGAACGAGCGTCTTTTTGGGCTTCTCGGTTTTCTTCTCAGTTTTCTTTTCCTTCTTTTCGGTTTTCTGCTCCCCGCTCTCTTCCGTTACCTTTACGCTTTCGACGTCCGGGTGTTTTTTCACTGTCTCCTCAATCCGCTTGGGGTCGTCCGCCTCTATCCTGACCCTGAAGCACTTTCCATCGAGCAGGTTTCCTCCCTCTATCTCCTCCCGCTTTGGTTCCGTGGAGAGAACCCTTCCAATCTTCTCAAGGTCTTGGAGAATAAGGTAGGCCCGGACGCCCTTCATCGGGGCGTTCTCCTCCAGGCACACCGTGACCTCGTAAACGTTTCTCCCTCCGGGCGTCCCTTTCCCTCCGAGGGGCTGGACTTCTACCCTTTCCACTTCGGGGTGACGGGAAACTATCTCCCTAATCCTTTCGGGCGGCTCCTCTGTCTTGAGAATGAACTCCACAACGTCAACGTCCGCCTTTCCCTCTTCTATTAATTCCCTCTCGGGTTTCGTCTCGAGAACCTCACCTATCTCCTCCAGGTCAGAAAGTATAAGAAAAGCCCTGACGCCCCTTAGGGGAGCATCCTTCTGGAAGTAGACCCTGACGAGGTAGTTTCCCTCCCCGGTTTCGGGACCCTCCTCGGGCTTGGAAATCGCTTTGGCTTCTTTCTCTTTTCTACCCTCTCCCTCAAAAAACGCTTTTGCTTTCTCAAACAGCTCCTCCAAGTCGAAGTACCCTTCGCTTCCGGTTTCCTCTATGCTGTTAACCATCCCCTCTATCACGTCCAAGAATTCGAGGAGAACGTCAATCAGTTCGGGGGTCGGCTCAACCTTCCCGCTCCTCACGAGGTCGAGGAGGTTCTCCATCTTATGGGCGGCTTCACTGAGCTTCATGAAACCCATGGTCGCGGCAGTCCCCTTTAGGGTGTGAGCGTCCCTGAAAATCTGGTCTATCAGTGCTTTTTTCTCCTCTTCATCACCGCCCTCTTTGACAATCTTTTCAAGTGATAGTATGGCGTTGCTGAGGCTGTCGATTCTGTCCCTCGCGTCCGCCAGAAACTCGTCAAGGTACTGGGAGAGGTCTTCCATTTCGACCCCTCCTGTTAATTCTGTTCACGGCCATAACAACCGTATCGGCTATCCTGTCAAGCGGAACGATGTAGTCCACCATTCCCGTTTCTATCGCCGCTTTGGGCATTCCAAAGATTATGGACGTCTCTTTGTTCTGTGCTATCGTTATGCCGCCCTTTTTCTTGATTGCGACGATTCCTTCTGCTCCGTCCCTTCCCATTCCCGTCATTACCACGCCCACGGTTCTCCAGCCGAAGACCTCCGCCGCGGTTTTCATCATCGGGTCCGCGGCCGGTCTTACCCCGTGAATTTTGGGCTTCTGGTTGAGTGTTATGACGGGCTTCCCGTTCCTCAGCTCGACCTCCATGTGATAGCCGCCGGGAGCAACGTAGCCCCAGTTCTCCTCCACGACCTCGCCGTGCTCCGCCTCCTTGACGTTGATTTTGCTGACGCTGTCAAGTCTCTTTGCGAAGGACTTCGTGAATCCAGGGGGCATGTGCTGAACGAGTAGCACGGCGGCACCGAGGTCTTCCGGGAACTTGGGAAACACCTTGAGAAGTGATTGAGGGCCGCCGGTTGAGGCGGCGATTGCAACTGCGGTCTTTGCCGGAACGCCGCTCTTCCTTCTGCTCTTCTGCACCCGGAGCAGTCTAACCCTCTTCAGCTCCAGGAACTTCCTTGGGACTTTTGCGGCCTCTTTGATTTTGGCGATGATTTCATCTCTGAGGTCCTTTATCCCGATTGAGACGGAGGAGCCGGGTTTTGGTATGAAATCAATTGCACCGTATTCGAGGGCCTTTATCGTGGCCTCTGCCCCTTCCTGGGTTAGGGCGCTAATCATTATCACGGGAGTCGGGTTCTGCTTCATTATCACCCTCAGGGCATCGAGGCCGTTCATTCTTGGCATTTCCACGTCAAGGGTTATAACGTCCGGCTTGTAGAGTTTGGCCTTGGTTATTGCTTCGATGCCGTCCTTTGCTTCACAGCAGACTTCGAGTTCCGGGTCGGAGTTTATTATGTCCTTGAGTATCTTCCTCATAAACGCGGAATCATCGACGACGAGAACCCTGATTTTCCCCCCATGTCCTGCTGCCATTCCTCTCACCTTAGCTTGAAAGGACCCTGTTTATCTCTTCAAGAACCTTCTGAGCCTGAAACGGCTTTACGATGTAACCCGAGGCTCCCGCTTTGAGTGCCTCCATGACCTTGGCCTCTTGGCCGACGGCGGTAATCATGACTATCTTCGCGTTGGGGTCAATCTTTTTGATTTCCTTGACCGCCGTTATTCCGTCCATTTCTGGCATCACGATGTCCATAGTCACGAGGTCTGGTCTAAGCTCCTTGTATTTCTCAACGGCCTCCCTTCCGTTGCTTGCTTCACCAACGACCTGATGGCCGCCCTGGACGAGTATCTTCTTCAGCAACATTCTCATGAAGGCCGCGTCATCCACCACCAATATTCTTGCCACGTCCCATCACCCCCGGGTTCTTGCGATAAATCCTCGCGACCAAATCGTAGAGTTTGAACAGCTTCGCGGCTTCACCGAGAATTGTCTCGGTTTTTCCGAGAACAAGAAAACCGTGGTCCTCGAGGGAATCGTACAGCCTCTTGAATATCTCGGTTTGGGCATCCCTCTTCATGTATATCAGAACGTTCCGGATGAAAATAACGTCGAACCCCCGGGGATACCGTGGGCTGAGAAGGTTGAAGTACTGGAACCTTACCAGCTTTCTAACCTTTGGTGAAACCCTGTACCTGTCTTCGCTTACCTTCACGAAGTACTTCGCAATCATGTACCTCGGCACCTGCTTTTCAACGGCGTCCGCTGGATACTCCCCTTTCATGGCTATGCTCAGGGCTTCCCTGTCTATGTCGCTTGCGAGTATCTGAACTCTGAAGCCGCTCAGGTTTTCCCCAAGGGCTTCGTAGAGCGTCATTGCTATTGAGTACGGCTCCTGTCCGGTTGAACAGGCCGCACTCCAAATTCTGATGAGCCGGGAGTATTTTCTCCTCTTAACTCCCACAATCTCCGGAATGACCCTCCTCTGAAACGTCTTCCAGACTATCGGGTCCCTAAAGAACTCCGTAACGTTTATCGCTATCGTGAAGAGCAATTCTTCAAGTTCTTTTCTGTTTCCCTTGAGAATCCGGTAGTACTCAATGAAGCTGTTCACTCCGAGCTTTCTCATCCTCGCTCGAATGCGCCTCAGCAGGTACGTGTCCTTGTAAGCGTCCCCGCTAACCTCAAGGTGTCTGAAAAGCTCTTCCTTGATTTTCTGATATCCTGGGTCTCTGTAGGTTAGCATGGGAAGTTCCTCCCCGTTCGGCTTTCTCCTCCAGCAACGGGGGAAGTATTCTCTCAGAATTCTATGAAAGTCCGACAAAAAAGCCTTTAGTGCAGGTGATTGTGTAGGTGCATGTGTATGTCATTAAAAGTTTTTTATTACATTGTGTCAAAGCATATGTGCAAAGACTTCGAGTGTCCCAGCGGAGCAAGCGTCCTAACCAAGTGGAGCGAGCGGTGCTTCGGTCGGCTTTGGTTCGGGGGAGCATCGGAGCCACAGAAACCAACGCTCGTTGGGGGTGTGGTGCCTTGGGGGAAATTCAGGTGGTAGCGTTCAAAGTTGGAAACGAGGAGTTTTGCCTCGATATCTCAAAGGTTAGGGAGATAAAGGAAATGATGCCCATTACCAGGGTCCCGAACGCACCGGATTTTATCGAGGGTGTTATAAACCTCAGGGGCCAGATTACGACCGTCATCAACCTCAAGAAACTGCTCGGCTACTATGGGGACGAAGACCTCTCGAGGAAGAAAATAATAATAGCCGAGGTTCGGGACGAGATAGTCGGCATCATCGTTGACGACGTTTCTGACGTTCTAACACTCACGGAGGACCAGATTGAACAGCCCCCCAAGACCCTTGCGAGCAGGGTGGACGTTCGTTACATAAAGGGCATAGCAAAGATTAACGGCGGTGAAAGGCTTCTCATAATGATAGACCTTGATAAACTACTCGGTGACGAGCTTTAAAGTATGTCAAGCTCCCTTAGGATGCTTTCCATGTCCTTCTCCCTCTTTTCATCCGGGGAAACGTTCAGCTTCAGCATGAGTTTCTGAACCTGCTCCTCGAGTTTCCTCAGCTCCTCAAACTGGCGGCGTAGCTTTTCGTAGAACTCCTTCTCTATCGGCGTTACGGGAACCGGCTCTCCCAGTTTCTCCGCAAGTTCGTCAAGCTCACCCGATATTTCAAAGATTGTTCTGTGAATTTCTATGAAGCTTCTCTCCGGAGGAAGCTCCCGCCCATCTTTTTTGATTGGGATGTCCAGTCTCTTAACGGCCACAATGATATCGTTAAATCTGGAGTAGACCCATTCTTCGGGTAAAGAAACGACCGCAAGTTTGCGCAGGTTCTTCAGTAGCTCCACGAGGTTTTTCTTGAGTTCTTGGAACTCCTCCTGTCCTTTTCCGGTCAGGACGTATACTTTGGCTATATCCCTCAGCGAGAGGAGTCCTCTCTTGGCCTCTTCAAGGCCATTCTTGAGCTTTTCCGGCTGGAGTGTGATTGCGGCCTTTATAACCTCGAGAAATTCCTCGACTTCTTCGTTCTTCCTCTTTTCAATGGCCTCCTCAAGACGCTCTATTTCCTCCTCAAGCTCATACAGTAGCTCCCGTTTGAGTTCTTTTTTCAGTTTGTCCCTTTCAGTGAAAACCTCCCGTTCGAGGTTCTCAACCCTTTCCGACTGTTTCCTGAGGGACTCTTCAAGGGATTCAAGCTTCTTGCCGAGAATTTTCCTGTCCCTTTTTATCTCGCTAATCTCGTCCTCTATACTTTTAAGTCTCCCTTTGAAGTCGTTTATACGCCGGAGAACATTTTCGATGTCTCCGGAAGGGCTTTCATCGGAAATTTTGATGGAAGTTATCTGGCCTTCGAGTTCCAGAAGTCTGTTCTTGATTTCAAAGTACCTGTCAATTAACTTTTTTGAAACGTCGTGAACGTAGAGCGCGAGAATCACTGCAACTACTGCAATCGCTGGGATTAATTCCCACATGTTCCTTCACCCGTTCCAACGAAACTTATAGTTTCGGAACAACTTTAAATATTTTCTGAACCTCGATTTGTTAGATTTTATCCAATGTACTGAAGCTTGGCTCAACCCTTCATGACAATCGTCTATGCAATGGTTAATCTTCAAAGTTGTGATGTTTCTGTTGTTTAAGGGACAATATTCATACGAAAATGTTATATATTATTCAAAGCATATGGAAAAAGGATACCCCCAGCCGTGTACAGTCAGGGGCTACAATCAGGGAACAGCCCGGGGTGGTGCAGCCATGAACTCGGTGGTAATTGACCCCCAGATACTCCGCTCCCTGCACCGTAGCGAACTTAGAAAGAAGATACTGATGTACCTCAACGAGATATACCCATCGGCCACATATCTCTCCGAGATTGCAAGGGTCGTCGGTTCGGACCCCTCAAACGTCAGGGGGGCACTGGTTGGCCTTGGAAACAGGTACAACGGGGAAAGCTCCCTGGTCTACCTCGGCCTCGTAGAAGAGATAGCGACCAACGGATTCAAGTATTACAGACTGACGGAGTACGGCAAGAAAGTTGTTGAGTACCTGAAGGAATACTACCGCTATTACAGGAGGTTTCTTTGAGGTGAGTTGATGAGCGTGGAAGTTGTCGATGCAAACATAGAGTACATGACCCACATGGCCGTTCTTCAGATTATCTCCCTTGGTACAAAACATGGAGTCTTTTCCATGCTGGCAAGAGAGCCGTCTCTCCAGGAGTTCTTGGACAACACAGGTCTCCCGAACAGAGCGCTTCTCGTTAAGTTCCTCTCAACACTTCAGCAACTCGGCATGGTCTCCATTGACAGAGGCCGTCTAAGGCTGAACGATTTTTCGTATACACTCTCCGTCTCGGGAGAGGCCTACAGGAACCTGATTCCAGACTGGGTTTCCGTTCACGAGGAGATATACAGAATGGTTGATTACGCCTTTATAACACCGGTTCATCCAAGGATACTCATGGACTTCGATAAAGACGCGGACTTCTGGGACATCAGGATGAACAGCAGTTTCTCAAGAACATACCGTAAAGTCATGGCAGAAGTTTCTGGAATATCCTCAGGCATGGAAGTATTCGATATTGGTTGCGGCTCGGTCTCCCCCGAATACTTTGGGAGCCTCGTTGGGTACAACGGTTTCTACATGGGAATAGATTACTCTCCATCCATGCTCGACATAGCAAGAATGCGAGTTGAGGAGAAGAACCTGCCAGTTACTCTGAAGGAGATAGACGCGCGACTGATGCGGCCAATAAACGAATATGACGTGGTTCTCATGAGCTTTGTTCTTGAATACATATCGGATAGGGGGAAGGTGCTCGTTAAGGCCGTTGAGACTCTCAAAGAGGGAGGAAAGCTCGTTATACTCGAACCTTTCAGGGATACCTTCCCAAACATAGCGGCCCTGGAGTTTTTTGAGTCCCTCAACAAGGACTTTAGAGGATTCCCCTCGATGGAAGAAGTTGAGAGTGTTCTTAAGGCGAGTGAGCTTGACGTTTCAATGAAGAGGCTCGGCAGAAGTTTGCTTCTCGTTGAGAAAGTTTGACGTTATCCCCTTCTTGTGGTTCTAATAGCTGGTTCTGTCTGTGCGTTTGATGTACATGCATATATACCTACATAACCATCTACACTACTAAGAACAAAAAAGTGCTTTATATTACTCTATCGTAACAGGGAGTGCAAGAACCCTACGGGGGTGCACGGCAGATGAAGGCAAGGACTAAGAGAGGTGCCGTTGGTATCGGCACCCTGATTGTGTTTATAGCAATGGTTCTAGTGGCTGCGGTGGCCGCGGCAGTGCTCATCAACACCAGCGGCTACCTCCAGCAGAAAGCATCAAGCACCGGAAGGGAGAGCACCGAGCAGGTTGCCAGCGGAATACAGGTTATGCAGGTTACCGGCTACTACAACGGTACCGGCATAACCAAGCTCGCCATCTACGTTACACCCAACGCGGGAAGCAACGGAATCGACCTCAACAACACCAAGATAATCCTCAGCAACGGCGAGGTTCAGGGCATACTCAAGTACAACTCGGCTCTCTACAACAACAGCGTGAGCGGAAACATCTTTGACGCTGGCTCAGCTTGGCCCGCAACCGGAACTGAGTTTGGTATCATCGTCGTCCAGGACTACGACGGTAGCGTTAAGGCCAAGTCTCCGACCATGAACCAGGGTGACATCGTCATACTGACCGTCAACGCCGCCAAGCTCTTCGGCGCTCCGATACCGGTCAGGACCCACATCACCGGTAAGGTCGTTCCCGAGTTCGGTGCTCCGGGCGTCATCGACTTCGTTACACCGAGCACCTACACCACCGCCATTGTCAACCTCCAGTGATGCCCTTCCTTTCAAACTTTATTTGGGGGTGAGAGCGTGAGGCTCGTAAAGAAGAGGGGTGCCGTCGGAATTGGGACGTTGATTGTGTTTATAGCAATGGTTCTAGTGGCTGCGGTGGCCGCGGCAGTGCTCATCAACACCAGCGGCTACCTCCAGCAGAAAGCATCAAGCACCGGCAGGCAGAGCACCGAGCAGGTTGCGAGCGGAATCAACGTCATGCAGGTCAGTGGTTATACCCCGGACAAGAACCGCATAGACCTTCTCGCGGTTTACGTTACACCCAACGCCGGAAGCGGGGGAATTGACCTGACCAACACCAAGGTAATCATAGGAAACGACAACATACAGGCGATGCTCAGCTACCCCAAGACCGGCGTTAACCTGACGGCGCCCGTGAAGGTCGTGAAGGACAGCAGCGGTAACTACTACGCCAATGCCTCCCAGCTTGCTTCAACCCTTGGCATAGTCAGGTATCTGGTTACCTTGGACAACCTCAACAACTTGGCCGCCGGTTACATAAACATTAGTGCCCTTCAGAAGATTGGCGTTCTCAAGTTCAAGCTCAACACAGCAGGAAACGCCACCGAGTGGATATACGTTGAGCCCCAGTACTTCAGGTACGTCCAGGGCCCAGTTGACGACGTCTTCCTCGATGGTCTTGGAGTCGCTGCCCAGACCCAGTTCGTCACTGGAACCGTTAACACGACCACCAACACAATAACAATAACCAACAAGAACAACATTAACTGGCCGGGCTACATCTGGAACCTCCTCGGTAAGGACTACTTTGGCATCATCGTTGTTCAGGACTACGACCACAGCGTTACCAACGACCACCCGACCCTCAACAAGGGTGACATCGTCATATTGGGAATAAACGCCGCCAAGCTCTTCGGCGGAATACCGGTCAGGACCCACATCACCGGTAAGGTCGTTCCCGAGTTCGGTGCTCCGGGCGTCATCGACTTCACTACACCGAGCACCTACACCAGCAACGTCATATCCCTCCAGTGACTTCAGCGCTTCTTCACTTTACATTTCGTTCTTTGACAATTTTCAGGGGGTGGTAGAGTGAGGCGCGGTGCCATTGGCATTGGCACGCTCATAGTGTTCATCGCCATGGTCCTAGTGGCTGCAGTGGCTGCGGGAGTCATCATAGGAACTGCTGGGTACCTCCAGCAAAAAGCACAGGCAGCGGGGAGACAGGCAACTCAAGAAGTGGCGAGTGGTCTGAAAGTCATAAACATCTACGGCTACACCAACGCCACACCTCCCAGCAGTGGAGCTATACAGAGAATGGCGATATTCATAACGCCCAACGCGGGGAGCACGGGAATAGACCTCAGCAACGTGAAGATTGTCCTTACAGATGGTCAGAGGCTCGTGGTCTACAACTACTCTGAGGCATTCGCAAGGGCTGAGAGCACTGAGGACCTGTTCAACCTCAGTATCTGGAAGAACATCACAAACAGACCTCAGTTTGCAATTGCCGTCATAAACGACATCGGAAGCCAGATGCAGCCGATACACCCGACACTTGAATTCGGGGACACAGTGGCTCTGCTCATCTGGACAACGATGTTCCAGTACGGGGACATCAAGGGCATTGGGCCAAGCACTAAGATAATGGGCAAGGTCATACCCGAGAGGGGAGCGGCGGGAGTGATAGACTTCACGACACCCGCGACGTTCAGCTACAACGTGATGCTACTCCAGTGAGGTGATGAAAGATGAGGCGCGGTGCCATTGGCATTGGCACGCTCATAGTGTTCATCGCCATGGTCCTAGTGGCTGCAGTAGCCGCAGGTGTGCTCATCAGCACGAGCGGCTACCTCCAGCAGAAGGCGATGGCCACCGGCAGGGAGACAACCCAGGAAGTGGCGAGCGGAATACAGGTGCTCAACGTCTACGGCTACACTCCAGCCGAACCTCCGGGAACCGGCAAGATTACGAGGATGGTCATATACGTCAGTCCAAACGCCGGCAGCGGCGGTATAGACCTCGCCCACGTGAAGGTTGTGCTCAGCAACGGCAAGGTGATGGCAGTCTACAGGTACGTCAATCCGGAGAAGGACAACGTCACGGAGAACTACTTCCTCTACGCAGGTGACGTCAGCAACGTTTTCGCCAACGTCGGCGAGAACGCGAGCGGTGTAATAACCCCCGCTCCGACCGGATACGTTGCGCTAACCGGGACAAACAACACCATTGAAAACCTCTGGAAGAACCTCTACTACGCCACGACGCATGGGAAGATGCTCTTTGGAATAATTGTCGTCAGCGACTCTGATGGTAGCTTGAGCGGAAGCTGGAGACACCCAACCTTGAACTGGGGGGACATAGCGGCCTTGGCCATATGGACGATACCCTTCGACAACGACGACAACTACACCGACGGCTATGGGTTCCCGCCCGCTACAAAGGTCACCGGTAAGGTTATTCCCGAGATGGGAGCCGGTGGAGTTATTGACTTTACAACTCCGAGCACTTACACCAGCAACCTAATACAGCTCCAGTGAGGGGATGGCGATGGCCCTTGCGTTCCTTTCATCTTTGTTCAAAAAGAAAGTCCAGGAGGAGGCAGCTCCCCCCGCAGAGGAAGTTGAGGTCGAGGAGCTGGAGGAACGCGTTGAGAACAGGGAAGAAAACGAGCAAATAACCCAGATACTCGAGCGCCTGAACGAAATTGAGAACGACATACCGAGGATAAAAATTAGCATTGACACACTGAAGAAGCAGATTCAGGAACTCCGGGACGACATAGACAGGCTTGACAAGACGATAAAGGACGTCATGCTCCTTTACGAAGTCATAAGCCAGGAGATAAACCCGTTCAAAGAGCAAATGAGCCAGGAAAACCCGCTGACAAGCGAGATACAGGAGCTTAGGAAGGAACTTGAAGACCTCAAGCTGGAGATTGCCCAGATAAAGAACGACATCAAGGTGCTCGCCGGCTACGGGGTCGACCTCGACTCGATAATCTACGAGGTGCTCGCGGAGGTGTGACGTATGGAAATGACGCGACTCGTCACAGAGGCCGACATCAACGCAAAGCTGGCTGAACTTAAGGGCAAGGTTCCCTCAGTTGTCATCAACGACCTCAGGGAGAAGCTGATAGCGAGGAAGGAGAACCTAACATATGAGCAACTTGAGAAGATAATCCAGAAGGTGCTCGAAACCTATGGGAATCAGGTCACGAAATACGAGCAGCTGAGCAAGCGTGTTGACGAACTCGGACAGAGACTCACCGAGCTTAGCATGCAGCTCAGCAGACTCGTTGAGACCCTTGAGACGGCGAAGTTCGACGTCCACGAGAAGAAAGCCGAGGCGGTTTCCAAGAAGGTCGAAGAGGTTCACAAGAAGATTGGGAAGCTGGAAGAGATTCTCGAGGAGGAATCCCCTGAGGAGGGGGAAGAAATATCGAAGAAGCTTGAAGAGCTTCACCGCAGGGTGGAAGAGCTTGCTGAAAAGGTCGAGAAGAAGAGCGCAACCGAGAAGCTTGAAGAGGCCAAAGAAAAGCTCGAAGAACTCCAGGCAAAGCTCGAGGCCGGCGAGGAGGTTTCAAAGGAGGAACTTGAAAGTGCAGAAAAGGCTGTTATCGAGGCCCAAGAGGAGGCAGAGAAGGAAGAAGTTGAGGAAGTAACTGAAGAAAAACCCGAGGAGGAAGTCAAAGAAGTTCCGGAGGTTCCCGAAGAGCAGAAACCGGAGGAAGTTGAAGCCCTTGAGGAGAAAGTCGAGGAGGTTATTGAGGAAATCCCCGAGGAAGAGGAGAAAGTTGAGACCGTTGAGGAAGCCCTCCCCAAGGAAGTTGAGGAGGTTAGTGGAGTTTCTGTTGAGGAAGCTCCCTCCGTTGTTGAAAAGGAGAAAGAGGAGAAGGGTGGTGTTGGTATGGCTGAAAAGCTTCAGATTCCCGAGGACATAGCCAACCTGCTCTTCGAGGAAGAGCCGAGGAAGGCCAGACTCGAAAAGCTCCCCGACGACATAGTTTCAACCATGATAGCTCTCAAGTGGCTTGGTTTCCTGATAGACAGGGTCGGCATACAGAACTTGGAGAGAGTCCTTGAGTTCTACTACGAGATTGGCTGGATAAGCGAGGAGGTCCTCAACCAGCTGCTCCGCTACGCAAAGGGCACCAGGCCGCACCACAGGGACCCGGAGTGGAAGCCGGCAGAGAAGCTCACCGTTCAGGACCACCTCATAAGCCTGCTCTTCATCGAGAGGCTTAGGGGTCTTAAGATAAACAGAAACGTCCTCGACAAGCTTGAGCGCGAAATCAAGATGCTGGAAAAGACCCTCGATGAGTTCTACGGAATCTGAAAAAAGACGGGGGAGGGCGGCCTATGGGGTTCAGTGTTTCAGCAAGTGCAGCGATAATCTTCATTTCCTTTTTGATAGCAGCGGGGACAATATACACCGCCTGGAGCAACTCCTACGCCAACGTTCAGGCCGCCCGCGAAGATTGGTACGCCCTCAGACTCTCTCAACTGAACACGTTATTTTCCCTGAACGCTGGGCTGAGCAGGTTCAGCAACACGACGACGTACTACAACGTGACCTTTGCAATCCGGAACAACGGGGTTACCCTCTATGCGCCCCATTGGAGTGCAGTTTACGACGGTTCCTACGTTACCCTCTATAACGTTAGCGACGATAACGTTGGTTTCCTCAGGGATTACACCTATGTCCTCCCGGGAAGCTCCGTGCTGATTAACGTTACCCGCATCCCCCTGAACTCGGAGGTGCACAACCTAACCGTGGTGTTCGGCAACGGCTGTTGGGTCAGGCTGACGTGGTACTACAGCTCAGCAACAAAAGGCGTAGTCGCCAACGTAAGTAGGGGTTGCCCAGTGGGGGTGAGCTGATGGGAGCAGGCGGACCAGCGAGTGAGCTGATAATGTTCATCGTGGCAATCCTCGTCGCGGGGAGCGTTGCAGGAGCGCTTGCCTACGTGACGACGGACATAGCCAACGGCATAAACGCGAGGGGTGCAATGCTTGCAACGAACCTCCGCACGGACTTCGCCATAATAAACGACCCAAACAACATTCCCCATTCAAACCTCTCCGCCGCCCCCGTGAACTACACGTTTTACGTGAAGAACATTGGAAAAACGACGATTCCCTTCAACGGAGATTCGGTTCAGGTCCTCCTAAACGGTGTCATGATTCCCCCGAGCAACCTTACGTTCCTCAACCCCTTGAACAAGGCCCAGATAAACGCCCTCCAGCCCTACGAGGTTGGGGCGATAAACGTTACCCTTGGCAAGGCCCTGAAGTCAGGGAACTACTATACACTGACAATTGTGCTGGAGAACGGCGAAAAGAGAACATTCGTGTTCAAGGCTCCCTGATTGAATAAAGGCCCGGTGGTGGTCACATTGGTCGAGGAACTGCTCAAGATGGAGCTTAAAGGCGACGAACTGCACAGGCGCCTCGGCGGGGGAATTCCCGCCGGCACAATAATGCTCATTGAGGGGGACAGGGGTAGTGGGAAATCTATTTTCGTCCAGAGGCTTCTCTACGGATTTCTCATGAACGGCTACACGGCCAGCTACATATCGAGTCAGTACACCACCGTTGAGTACATAAAGCAGATGGAATCCCTCGGCTACGGTATAATCCCTTTTTTAATCAGAAAAAAACTCATATTCGTCTCCCTTTATCCCCTTCTGAGCGGAGTGAGCGAGAAGAGGAAGTTCTTAAGCAGGCTCTTCGGCGAACCTCGTCTCTGGGAGCCCAACGTCATGATTATCGATTCATTTTCCTCTCTCCTCTCAAGGGAGCAGGACCCGAGTGCCGTTAGGGACTTCCTCATGTACGTCAAGAAGATGGCCTCCCTTGACAAGGTGATTATCCTCACGGCGAACACGGAGGAGATAGACAGGGATTCGCTCTTCGTCCTCGAAGAGGCGGCCACGATGCTGATTAGACTCAACGTTAAGGTCTTCGGCGGCGACCTGAAGAACTCGGCGACGATAGTGAAGTACAACAATGCCAAGGGCGTCTTTCAGAAGATTATACCCTTCCGCGTTGAGCCGAAGGTGGGGCTGATAGTAGAGATAGCGGCGGTGGTGTGATATGGCGCAGAGGATTATCAGCGATACGCTTGAGGAGGCGATGGCTAGGAATCCCCACCTTCGCAAGTACATCGACCAGTTTAGACGCAAGTATGGTAAAATGCCCGAGTTCCACGCCCAGCTGAGCAGGGACATGAAGGACATCATGTACCCGAACATCCTGTATCCAGTTGGAGACCCGATTTTCATCCACATCTACGCTGACCCATCGACGGCCGAGAAACAGTACATAGTCATAGAGCCGAGGATAGAGAGCAAGGAGGAAGAAGAGAAGTACAACATGATTCGAGACAAGATACTTGAAATGGCCCCTACACGGGACATACCTGAGGAGCAGGAGGAGTTTGAAAGGTTTCTCGATGCCCTTTTTGATGAAGCAGTTCTGAGCCTCGTAAAATCGGGGAAGAAGGGATTTGGCAAGGGGAAGAAGTTCACAGTAACGAAGGACGAGATGGAGAAGTTCCGCTACCTAATCAAGAGGGACATCATAGGTATAGGACCCCTCGAACCCCTCGCCAGGGACCCGTACATCGAGGATATCCACATCATTGGAGCGAACAACATATCCCTCGTCCACAAGATATTCGAGATGATGCCGACCAACATAACCTTCGGCGACGACGTCAAGCTCGCTGACTACTTCAAGAACATATCGGAGCGCATTGGAAGGCCAGTCAGCGACAGGAACCCGATAGTTGACGGCGCCCTTCCCGACGGCTCCCGTATAAACATAATCTACTCACCGGATATCTCCATCAAGGGTCCGAGCGCGACAATCCGTAAGTTCTCGGCGACGCCGATAAGCATCACCCAGCTGATAGCGTGGGGAACCCTCAGCGCCGAGGTTGCCGCCTACCTCTGGATAGCCCTTGAATACGGTATGAGCGTCTTCGTCTGCGGTGAGACGGCTTCCGGTAAAACCACCCTCCTCAACTCAATTATTCCCTTCATCAAGCCGGGTTCGAAGATATTCACCGCAGAGGATACGCCCGAGGTTCAGGTGCCCCACAGGGTCTGGCAGAGGCTCATCACGCGCGAGCGCGGTCCGGAGGAGAGCAGGGTAACGCTCTTCGACCTCCTGAAAGCGGCCCTGCGTTCGAGGCCGAACTACATCATCGTCGGTGAGATTCGTGGTGCCGAGGGAGCTATAGCGTTCCAGGCGATGCAGACGGGCCACCCGGTTATGAGCACCTTCCACGCCGGCGACATCAAGAAGATGATACAGCGTTTCACTGGTCATCCGATAAACGTCCCGATAACGTTCATAGACAACCTCAACATAGCCGTGTTCCAGCAGGCCGTCTACGTTAGGGGCAAGTTCCTGAGGAGAACTGTGAGCGTCGTTGAGATTGAAGGTTATTACGAGGAGCTTGGTGGAGTCGCAACAAGGAACGTCTTTGAATGGGACCCCGTTGCGGACAAGCACATCTTCAGAGGTTTCAACAACTCCTACATCCTCGAGAGGAAGATAGCCGAGATTGCCGGTTACGAAGACCCCAAGGACATCTACAACGAGCTGTTTCTCCGCGCGAGAATCCTTCAGAGAATGGTCGAGCTGGGGATAACGAACTACTGGGATGTCTACAAGGAAATCAAGGCCTTCTACCTCAGGGGGCTTGAGGGCCTGAGCTTCAGAATCTGAGGTGGTGGCAATGGCCGACGAGAAAATCAGCATCTTCACGAAGGCCGACCTCAACATGGAAACCTACATCAAGAAGATACTGCTGCCCTACCTTGGAATATCCGCCGTCCTCTTCGTTATTACCGGTGTTGTGTCGAGAATCTTCGCGCTCTCAACGGGTTTAAGGGCCCTCATGTTCATGGTTCCGCTCGTCCTAATGATTTACGCCGCCATATACCCCTACATAGTGGCGGATGCAAAGAAGATTTCAATAAACTCAAAGATGCCCTACTTCATAACCTACTTTGCGGTTCTCTCAACGAGCGAAATGGGGAGAAGCGACCTGATAAGAATCCTCGCCAAGGACCCGAAGCTCGGTGCAATCGCGAGCGAGCTGAAGAAGGTTCACACGATAGTCAACAAGCTTCACCTTTCGATGCCCGAGGCGTTCCGCTTCCTCGCGAGGAGGACTCCGAGTCAGATGTTCGCGGACTTCCTCGACAGACTCGCCTATTCCCTCGACAGCGGTGTTGACCTGAAGGAGTACCTCTTCCAGGAACAGCAGACCGTAATGGACGACTACCAGACCTTCTATGAGGGCGCCCTCTACGACCTCGACATCTTCAAAGAGATTTACGAGTCAATCATAATCTCTGTCGTCTTCATTGCGTCGTTCGTCATAATAGGCCCGATAATCACGGGGATGGACCTGGGCAAGATGGGCCTCTACGCCGTTGCCATGACCCTCGCAGCGGAGATAGGCATACTCCTCGTCGTGAAGTTCAGAATGCCTGAGGACCCAATATGGGCCGACAGCAGGGGGATAAAAGACCCACGCAGGGAGCGTATAAAGAGGGCCGCCATATACTCGTTCCTCGGGGCTGCGATAACGGGTCTCGTTTACTACCTGGTGATAAGACCGCGCTTCTCCATTCCCGAGCCCTTCGTGGTTGCGATAATCCTTACCCCCCTCTACTACCTAGGAAAGGTCGTTGACAGGGAGGAGCACTCCATATTCAGAAAGGACGAGAACTTTCCAGCGTTCATAAGGAGCCTCAGCTCGTCTCTGGCGGCAAGCGGAGCATCGCTCGTGCTGGTTCTGAAGTACCTCAGTGCCCACGACTTCGGGTCGCTGACGGATGACATCAAGGCCCTCTACAGGAGGCTGTCAATTCGCGTTGACAGGGACAGGGCCTGGGACTTCTTCATAGCCGGAACGGGGAGCTGGCTGATTGGGATTTTCTCCGAGATATTCCGGGAGAGCCTCAGGATGGGTGCAGAGCCGGATTACGTTGGGCTAATCATCAGTAGGAACTTTGAGAGGCTCGTCCGCCTCAGGAGGAAGAGACAGCAGAGCATAGCGAGCTTCATAGGCATCATATACGGTCTAACTGGGGCCTTCGCCTTCTCCCTTGCCGCATCGTTCCAGGTCGCGGCGTCAATAAGTCAGATGTTTTCACAGATGAATCTGAACCTTGCCAACAGTTACATCGGGAACCTAATTCACGTCATACCCCCCTCCGGAATGGCGTTCCTCGTGTACATAATGCTCGTGCTGATGGTCCTCCACTCGCTCCTCGCGAGCATGGTGATAAAGCTCGCCGACGGCGGACACATGCTTGGGGCGTCGAGGTACTTTGTTATCCTCGTCTGGATATTCGCGGCCGGAATGTACCTTGGACAGAGCCTCATGGCGAAGATGATGAACCTTGGGGGAGGGGGCACGACGGAGCTTGTAGCGTACCTCCTGGGGGTGGTCTGATGAGGACTAAGGCAGTCCTGTTGCTCTTCCTTATGACACTGCCTCTCGTCGGGGCATCAGCGTTCTCGGGTTACCTCTACGTTCCCTCCGAGCTGGGTCTGAACAACTCAACGGTAACCTTTGAGGACATCTCAATCGCGAACGGTTCCCTACTGCTCGACGTTAACGGTTCGATGGAGGTCGTCAACCTTGGGGGACTTGCTGAGGAATCATGGCTTAACCTCACGTACCTGCGGGCGTTCACCGGCGAGAAGACCCTCGTGTACATTGTTTCCTCCCTTCCCTACGTATTTCCCGGAGACAATCTGACGCTCGGTCCCTACAGGCTGACGGTCCTCTCGGTTGGCGAGAAGGGCGTTGAAGTTGAGGTCTCCTACGGAAACGAGAGCAGAACGTTTACCTCCTCCTTTAAGTTCCACAACCTCGTCTTCAACATGAGCGGTTACGGGACCGTCTACGACGGCTACCTCAAACTAAACGGGAGCGTGTCCTTTGCCGGCTATACAATAACGTTCACTTCCGCCAGCGTCGAGAACGCGAGTTCGGGCTTCATCGAAAGGGTGTTCTTCAGGTTTGAAAACGAGACAATCGGAATACCCGTTGGCAACGAGACGCGGGTTGGTCCATTTGACGTTAAAGTTGAGGAGCTGGTCGGTCTCAACTACACCAAGGTTCTCGTTCACTTCCTCGGCGTCAGCTTCAACGCCTCGATAGTGCCGGACAGGGTCTTTGAACTGTCCCCCAACCAGACAACTCCCCTCGGACCCTACATTTTTAGGTATGACTACCACCTGGGAAGCAGTGTTCACGTATCCCTCCTCAACCCCTGTCAGGTTCCAGTTGCTTCGGGCAACATCGTTGTTTCAAACGTCAGCTCGAGCTTCTACCACGGGGGCATTACGGTGATTCCTCTCTCCCTCTATCCCAACGGAACGGTTCGCTTCGCCGCTTTCATAAACCAGAGTGCCGTTCCGAGCATCGGCAAGCTCGCGAACGTCAAGGTGTTCCTCCGCATTACGAACGCCACGCAATACAGGGTTGTCGATGGAACCGTAAGGGTCCTCAACGACGGTAACGTTGCGCTCTCGAACGTGACCGTTGTTTTTGAGCCTTCCAAGAGCGTTAGGGTGCTCTCCAGCAGAACTTTCTTCATCAAAAGGCTTGAACCGGGTGGGGAGGCTGAGTTTAAGGTTGAGCTTATGCCCCTTGAATCGGGCAACGTTACCCTGGGTGAGGTTAGGGTCATAGCGGCCGCCCCCTACGAGCTTGCCTGCGGCGGCTACACCCTGCTAAAGTTCTCCTCCGGTGAAGTGGTCTCCCATGTGAGGCCGACGTCCCTCGCGTATTCCCTCTCGGCCTACGCTCCCGGCAACGTTAGTTTGTACAGACCTTTCAACCTGACCGTCGCCGTCAGGAGCCTCAGCTCCGGCCTGTTCCCCCTAAACCTGACAATCGGCGTTCCCAGCGGCGTTGCCGTAGCCATAAACGGAAGGGTCTTTGCAAGCGGGAGCACCGTAGTTGTTCCCCTCTCGATAGAGCCGAACGAAACGTCCACCGTTACCCTGACGGTCGTTCCGTACACCTCCGGGGAAAAGGTGTTCGATGTGAGGGTGTCATCTATACCCGGGGTCGTTAACGAGACGAAGGTCGCCGTCGAAGTCGTCCCACCCACTCAGGAGCGGGAGCCTTCACCAACGTTTACGTCGACGGTGTCAACAGTAACGGAGAGGATAAACTCGACGCTCACCGTTACCAAGTCCTTCACCGAAACGCACACCTCTTACAGAACCGTGACTTCAACGACGACTACAAGCGTTCCCTACGTTCCCTTCAAGACGAAGGCCCTCTGGCTCGGAATTGGACTGGTGCTTGGTGTTTTGATAATAGTTGCACTGGCCTGGTTCGAGGCCAGGTCGTCGTGACCCTTTTATTTACCTATCCCAAACCTTCACTTGGGGTTTGAGATGAACCTCGACGAGCTTTGGAGGAGAACGGTTGAGAACCTCGTGAGGCAGGGAATCATAAGGAGCGAAGCTGTTAAACGGGCCTTTCTAAAGTATCCCCGATACCTCTTCGTGGAGGAGAAGTACCGGAAGTACGCCCACCTCGACGAGCCGCTGCCGATTCCAGCCGGGCAGACGGTAAGCGCTCCCCACATGGTCGCGATAATGCTCGAGCTGGCCGAACTCAAACCGGGCATGAACGTCCTCGAAATAGGAACGGGAAGCGGGTGGAACGCGGCTTTAATCTCCGAACTGGTTAAAACCGATGTCTACACCATCGAAAGGATTCCCGAGCTGGTCGAGTTCGCGAGGCGAAATCTGGAGCGCGCCGGCGTAAAAAACGTCCACGTGATTCCCGGCGACGGGACGCTCGGCTTCCCGCCGAAGGCTCCCTACGACAGGATTATCGTAACCGCTGGAGCGCCGGACATACCGAAGCCTTTAATCGAACAGCTCAAGCCCGGAGGGAAGCTCATAATCCCCGTCGGAAGCTACCACCTCTGGCAGGATTTGCTTGAGGTTATCAAGCTCGAAGACGGCTCGATTAAGGTGAGGAACCACGGGGGCGTTGTCTTCGTGCCCCTAATCGGGGAATACGGTTGGAGGGAGTAGGCTTTTAAGTTCAACCCCTCTTTATAACCCGGTGATTGAATGAGGCTTATCGCGTTCGACGTTGAGGGGACCCTCGTAAAGGCGCGCTCAAGCTGGGTCGAGCTTCACAAGAAATTCGGCACGTGGGAGAAGGGAAAGGAATACGCGGAGCTTTTCTTCGCCGGAAAGATAGACTACGCGAAGTGGGCCGAGTTAGACGCTTCACTCTGGCTCGGCAGGAAAAAGGAGGAAATCCTCGAGTGGGCGGACTCGGTTGAATACAACGACTACGCCTTTGAGCTGATGGACTTCCTGCGCGAGAACGGCTTCAAAATAGCCCTCCTCTCGAGCGGGCTGATGTGTTTAGCTGGAAGGGTCGCGAGGGAGCTTAAGGTGGACTACGTTTTTGCCAACGAGCTAATCTTTGAGGACGGAAAAGTTGCCGGCGTCATTCCGAGGGTTGACTTCGAGGGAAAGGGCGCGATACTCAGAAGGCTCAAGGAGGAGCTTAAGCCAGAGCTGACGGTGGCCGTTGGAGATGGCTTCAACGACCTCAGCATGTTCCGCGAGGCAGACGTGGCGATAGCGATAAACCCGCACGAGGGAGTCGAAGGGGACCACGTCGTCGAGAGCCTGAGGGAAGTCAGGGAGATAGTCGAGGGACTGATAGGGGGTCGGTGAAGGGCGTGCTCCTCACCGCTCGGCAAAGCAAAAGCTCGTCATCCCCCTGTCGGCCCGACCGGAACCCCCGGTTCACGATTCCCCAGGGAGGGCGGGCGCCGGGCCGGTGGAAAATTGGAGGAAGGCCTTAAAACTTTAAAGGCCCATCAGCTTGAGCTCGAGGAGCCAGAACAGGTCGCCGATGAAGTAGCTTATCAGGAAGCCGAGGAAAATGGCCGGGGCGAAGGGCATCGCCTTCTTCCTGAGAAAGTGGTTCTTCAGCTTCCCCTCCTCAACGAGCCGTTTGAGCTCTTCAATCTGCTTCTTCGTGAGTCCCTCCGCCGTTGGTGACGCGATAATCCTCCCGTAATCCGGCTTTAATGTTGAGAGGTCTCCGCTGAGGAGCGCCGCTTTGAACCTCTCAAAGGGGTCGGTTCTGTCGCGCCCGATTTCTCCGTCCTTCTCGAAGATGGTTTCTCCCAGTATATCCCACTCCCTCAGCTCCTCAACCGGCACCTCCTCCACAAGAACTTCCCGCCTTATGAACTTGACGAGTGCCAGGAACACCTTGAAGGCGTAGAGGAACGTGAACAGCTTCAGAACCGCTATCGCGGTCTCGGCCGGCTGAAGGTAGAGCAGATAAGCGAGGAGGACAATGCCCGCAACGTCTCCCAGCTTTCTGAACTTGCCGAAGAGCGCCACGAGAGCTATCGTGGCTATCCACCACAGGACGGAGCTTACCGTAAGTCCTGCCTTCAGCTCGAGGATGACCCTGATTCCAACGGCCGCTATAATCCAGAGTGTCAGCTCCGCAGTCAGCCTCGTTCCCGAGACGAAGATAGCCCTAAGCTCCGAGAACCTCTTTCTCAGAAGAATGAGGGCTATGGAGTATATGAATATGAAAGGAAAAACCGCTATGAGACCGTTGAGGAATATCGCAACGGGATAGAGGGGATAGTGGGTGTAGTAGGGAGCAACGACCTTTGCCGTGTCCGGCGGATACGGTAGCAAAGCTGAGAAGCCGGCGAGGATTAGCGCGTCGCCGCTCGCCCAGGCCCCTATGTAGAACAGCATGAGACCGAGGAGCAGTCCAACGAGCAGGCCTATAATCCCTGAGAGGGCAGTTAAGGCGCTCCCCTCGCTGAGTCCCCTGTATGCGTAGTATATCACCCCAATCTCGACGGCCGGGATTGGTATCTTCTCGACCCACCTGGGGAGTGAAAGCTCCTCCTCTTCCTCCTCCCAGCCGAGGATTTTCCCCAAAAGAACGAGGGTCAGGGAAACGTGGTTGTCGAATATAAAACCGGTTTTCAAATCGGTGTAAGAGGTCACCAAACCCATAGCTAACCCCACGAGAAGGGGGACGGTTTCCATGATTTCACCTCACACGTTCTCGAGGAGCTGTTTCCTTACTGTGTCAACGTAGTTGTTGACCGCTGTGTTCAAGCTCTGCATGGAGTTGCTTATCGTTCTGAAGGCTATCAGGACAAGGAATAGCACGGCCATGAGCATGAACAGGTACTCTATCGCCGTCTGACCTCGCCTCATCATCGTTCACACCTGTAAGGGTTTCTTCTCCAAAGGATTTAAAAGTTTCCCCGAAACTTTTTCCGGGGGCGAAGATGAGGGTTTACCGTCTGTTCGTTCGCGATGAATACCTCGACTTCATAAAGTCCGGGGAGAAGAGGATAGAGGTTCGCGTTGCCTACCCTCAGCTCAGGAAGATTCAGCCCGGGGACAAGCTCATCTTCAACGACTCGATTCCGGCCGTTGTTACCGAGGTCAAGCGCTACGAGACCTTCCGGCAGGTTCTCCGGCAGGAGCCGATAAAGAGAATCTTTCCCGACGAGCCGAGCTTCGAGAGAGCCGTTAAGAGGTTCCACAACCTCTACCCCAAGTGGAAGGAGAACCGCTACGGTGTCATAGCCATAAAGTTCAAGCTCATCGGTGAGGGGCGATGAAGCACCTCGAGTTCGATGGGAAGTACGCCGACGCGATACTGAAGGGGAAGAAGAGGGCGACCGTCAGGCTGGGCAGGAAGCCGAACCTCAGGGAAGGCGACACGGTTCTAATCCACGCCGGCGGCTACGCCCTCGGAAAGGCTGTAATCGAGAGGGTGGAGAGCAAAACTGTGAGGGAGCTTACCGACGAGGATGCTTTCTTAGACGGCTTTCCCAGCAGGGAGGAGCTGATTAGGGCTTTGAAGGAGCACTACAAGTACGTAAACGACGACTCCAAGGCCCACGTTATAGTCTTCCGCCTCGTGGAGAAGTTTGACAAACCGGTTATGAGCTCGGACTACGCCTACGAGGGCAACCTGCCGGTCGAGATAGCCGAGAAGGCCCTGAAATACCTCGACCTTCCAGAGGAGGACAGAAAGTTAATAGAGCTTTTCCTCAAAACCGGAAGCCTTAGGAAAGCCGCCTACAGGCTCGGCGGCCTGAACAAGCGCTACCTTATAAGGGACGCGCTGAGAAGGGCCTACGAGGAGCTGAAGAAGAGGGGAATCATGGGGCCGAAGCTTTAACGCTCTCGAGGAGCGCTATCGTCTCTTTCCCGTTGGCTTCCCTCTTAACCGCCGAGAGTCTCACGGGCATGAGCTTGAAGGTGTTTCCGTTGATTAGCTTCCTCAGGGCCTTTTCAAACTCCTCCATCTCCCTCTCGCTCGCGAAGTCCACCTTGGCTATGAAGTCGTACTCCCCGTAGAGCCAGAAGCCCTCCACGGGTATCTGCTCCAGAACCTCGTCCCTGACACCCCAGACGAGGAGTATCGCCTCGATTTTCCTCACCCCGGCCATAGGAACTCGTCCCTGGATAAAAGCCTTTCTCAACTTTTTCTGTCATAACTCCAAGTTGTCGAAAGATTTTCGGCAGAGATTCGTCTCCCCGGCGGGAAGCGTTTTAACGCCGGCCGAGAACCTAAACCGGTGGTGGGAATGAGGGCGGTATTCTTCGACTTCGTCGGGACGCTCATAACCAAAGAGGGAGAAAACGTGACGCACCTCAACATAATCCGCGAGGTCCTCAGGAGGGCGAACGCCGACCTTGACGCCGAGGAAGTCTGGAGGGCCTACGAGGAGGAGAGCTCGAAGCTCTTCAGCGAACTGGCAGGCAAGGAAGCGAGGAAAATCCGTGAGGTCGATACGGAAGCTTTAAGGCGCGTCGCTGAAAAATACGGCTTCCCGGTTCCCGAGGAATTCTGGGAAATCAGCCTCGAGATGCACGCCAAATACGGTGAACTCTTCCCGGATGCCGTCGAGACTATTAAGGCCCTCAAGTCGCTCGGCCTCCACGTGGGAATCATAACCGACTCGGACAACGACTACATCGAGAGCCACCTAAAAGCACTCGGAATCTACGACCTCTTCGATTCGATAACCACCAGCGAGGAAGCCGGCTACTTCAAGCCCCACCCGAGGCCCTTCCAGCTGGCCCTTGAAAAGGCGGGTGTAAAGCCGGAGGAGGCCCTCTACGTCGGCGACAATCCAAGGAAGGACTGCGTTGGGGCCAAGACCGTTGGAATGCTCAGCGTCCTCCTCGACCCGAAGGGCGAGAAGAGAGAACTTTGGGGCAACTGCGACTTCGTCGTTTCGAAACTCGGCGACGTCGTTGAAATCGTGAAGGGCCTGATGGAAAAATGAGGGGTCGGTAACGGCAGGGTTCCTCATCGAAACCTCGGGTAGCGAAATTCTCGTCATTCCCCTCTTCTTCACTTCAGCCTCTGGTAGGCGGCGTAAAACCTCTGGACGACGGTTATCCACGCGAGTATTCCGACGATGTAGACGCCGTATTTGACGTACTCGATTCCGAGGAACGAGAAAACCATCAGGATTATCAGCCTCTCGGCCCTTTCGGCAATGCCCACCGCGAGCTTTCCTGAGCCGGCCAGCTCGGCCCTGCAACGCTCGTAGCTGACGAGGTAGCTCCCCATGAACGTCAGGAAGACAACGCGCCAATCGGCGAGGCTTCCAAGCGCTATTCCAAAGAGCACCGCACCGTCGCTTATCCTGTCGAAGGTCGAGTCGAGGAAGGCTCCAAAGCGACTCGTCTTTCCGGTCAGCCTCGCCAGCGTTCCGTCGAGGGCATCGACGAGCGAGCCTATGAGGAGCGTTAGAGCGGCCAGCCTCGGCTCGCGGAGGTAGTAGAGGTAGGCCGCGAGGAGGCTTATGAGGAGGCCTATCACAGTTACCGCGTTCGGCGTCAGTCCGGCCTTTGCGAGGGGTTTAACTATCGCCTCAAGGTAGCCCTTAACGTTCTCTCGATACCTGTTGAGGACCATTTCCTTCACCCGTCGAGCTGGATTACCTTCTTCC
>NZ_JAMONU010000154.1 GCF_027066465.1 Thermococcus sp. | reverse complement strand
CGGTCAGCTCAGCGACGTTCACTTCATCCCGTATCCCAACTGCTACCGCTGTCCCTTCGGAAAGGAGAAGGGCAGGTGCCGTATGGAGTGCTTGGACTTCATAAAGGAAAAGTTCGAGGGCGAGGTCCACGCCGAAGGCGTAGCTCTTCTCTTGGCGGAGCCCATACAGGGCGACGCCGGAATGGTCGTGCCTCCAGACGACTACTTCAGAAGACTTAAAAGGCTCCTCGATGAGCACGGCATCCTCCTAGCGGTTGATGAAGTCCAGAGCGGCTTTGGAAGAACAGGTAGGTGGTTTGCCATCGAACACTTCGGCGTTGAGCCGGACATAATAACCGCCGCAAAGCCCCTCGGTGGGGGTCTTCCAATAAGCGCCGTCATCGGAAGGGCCGAGATAATGGACTCGATTCCACCCTTGGGGCACGCCTTCACTCTCGCAGGAAATCCCGTTGCGAGCGCCGCCGCCCTTGCCGTCATCGAGGAAATCGAGGAGAAAAATCTCCTCCAAAGGGCCGAAAAGCTCGGGAAGAAGGCAAAGGAAAGGCTTGAAAGAATGAAGAAAAGGCACGAGCTAATCGGCGACGTCCGCGGTCTTGGGCTGATGCTCGGTGTTGACCTCGTTAAGGACAGGGAAACGAAGGAGAGGGCCTACGAGGAGGCAAAGAAGATTGTCTGGCGGGCCTACGAGCTGGGCTTAATAGTGGCCTTTCTCCAGGGCAACGTCTTGAGGATTCAGCCCCCGCTGACTATAGAGGAAGAGCTCCTTGAGGAAGGCCTTGACAGGCTTGAAGAAGCAATTGAGGACGTGGAAGAAGGAAAGGTTCCCGATGAAGTCTTGGAAAAGGTGCAGGGATGGTAAAAAGTTACTCCTTCTTCTCGGCCGGCTTTGATTCCTTCTTTTCGGCGGGTTTAGTGGTTTCCTTATTTGCAGTGGCCTCGGTGGCTGGCTTGGCAGGGGTGGGCTTCTTGGGCGGCCTTATGCCGTAGCCAAGTATCTTGAACTCAAAGACTTCGCCGTTTCTGAGGTGGTAGCGGTAGGTTCCGTCGCCGAGCTTCTCAATCCTGACGACTGGGAAGCGGTAGTCGCCGTAGGCCTCGTTTAACTCCCTGACCTTGTCCGGGTGAATCGGCACCCAGTTAAAGAGCTCTAAAGCATCCTCCGTTCCATCCGTTGTTAGGATGTAAGACTCGGTGAAGCCGAGTGCCCCTGTCGGGCAGACGTCGACACAGAACTGGCAGAACGTACAGCGGCCGTAGTCTATCTTGGGGTGCGGCCTCTTCTCCATCTTGCCCTCCACTTCAAGCCACGTCATCTCTATTGCCCTCGCCGGGCATATCTGACCGCAGAAGTTACAGCCGACGCACTTCTTCCAGTCGAGCGTGTGGAATCCCCTGTACTTTGGAGCCGGCTCTATCTTCTCGAAGGGTATCTTTATCGTTACGGGCTTCTTGAAGAGGTACTTGATGCCTATCCAGGGCTTGACGAAGGACTTCTTGAGCTTGACCTTTTCCTCACCAACCACTCTCGCGGGCATCGTCATCACCTGTCTATGTCGGGCGGACAGTTGTCAAGGGTCTTCAATATGACCGGCACGTCGGCGAGGCGGGCTCCCTTGAGGAGCTCCTCAAGCACCGTAACTCCGTGGCTCTGGCTCGGTCCGCGGACATGGACGCGGTAGGGCTTGTGGCTTCCGTCGCTGACGACGTAGGCACCGAAGTCACCCTTGGTGCTCTCAACGTGGGCGTAGGCGTCTCCTGCAGGAACCTTGAACCTCGGCAGGTTCTTGAGCTTGGGGTCCTGCACCATGTAGGGCCCGCTCGGCGGCCCCATGTCGAGAAGCTGTTCGAGTATGTAGAGGTCCTGCTCCAGCTCGTACCTCCTGACGAGAACCCTTGCGAGGCTGTCACCCTCCTTCAGGACAGGAACCTCGAAGTCGAGCTCTGGGTAGAGGTAATAGGGGTCGTCCTTTCTGACGTCGTAGGGAACTCCAACGGCCCTGAGGTTCGGACCGGTAACGGCGTGTTTGAGTGCAAAGCGCTTGTCCATAACGCCAACTCCCTCAGTCCTCTCAAAGGTTATGTAGTTGTCGAAGAGTATCTCGTCGAAGTCCTTGAGCTTGGACTTGATGTACTCAACGGTGTCCCTCAACTGCCTTAGCCATTTGTCGCCCGGTATGTCCCTCCTGACTCCTCCGGGGACGGTGTAGATGTGGTAAACCCTTCCTCCGGTTAGCTCCTCGAAGAGGCGCATGAGCCTCTCACGATAAGCTGCCGCCCACTGGCCGGCTGTGTAGAGACCTATCTCGTTTCCAAAGCCCATTATCCAGAACATCCATGAAGAAACCCTCGCCATTTCGAGAACAACTGTCCTAATCCATATCGCCCTTTCAGGAACCTCCCAGCCGACTATTTCATCGACGGCCATAGAGTAGATGTTCTCGGGCACGTCGCTTTCGGGAACACATATTCTGAGGAGCAGGGCTATGTTGGTAAAATAGGGCCTCTGCTCAGCGAGTTTCTCAAAACCGCGGTGCAGGAATCCGGGGTTTACTATGGCCTTTTCGACCCTGTTACCGTCCATTTTAAGGATTATGCTGAAGTTCTCGGTGGCCATGTGCTGTGGACCGAAGAACAGCTCGTAGGTGTCCTTCGCTATCGGGGTGAGGTACATGTCGTGCTTTCTTGCCTCCTCCCTAAGCTCCCTTGGAACTTCCAAACTCATGAGCATCACCTCATATTACATAGTTTGTCTTACTCTCATCGTACCTGTCGAAATCCTCGCCGTAGATGGTTTTGACGTAGCTGAGGGTGTTGAAGTCCTTCCTGAGCGGGTGCTTCTCGTATTCGCGCGGCTCTAGGATGAACGGACCGAGCCTCGGGTTGCCTTCAAAGATTATTCCGAAGAACTCGTGGGCTTCCCTCTCGTAGGTTTCCGCAACCGGCCAGATGTCCATGACCGTCGGCATCTTTGCGTTCTCCCTTGAAATCCTTGTCTTAACGAACGCGTGAACGCTCTCGCTGACACTCCAGAGCTGATAAACCAGCTCGAATTCGCCCTCCTTGAGCCAGTCAACCACGCTTATCTGCATAAGCATCTCGAACTTTTCGCTTGCAATCTCAAGGAACTCATGTATTCTCTCGGCTGGGACTCTGAACTCTATCCTCTTCTCACGTCTGACGCTTCCCTCGGCGTAGGGGGCCTTCTCGAGGAGTTCCTTCACGAGCCTGCCCTCCTTGGTGTTCGGCAGCTCGGGCTTGGCATTCTGGGTATCCTGGGGAGCCTTCTGAGTGGATTCAACCTTGTTCTTAACCTCATTATCGGTTACAGCCATGCCAACCACCTCTTCGCATCCCTCTCGCGCCAGCCCTCCCCAAAGAGCTCATCCTGATTCTTTCTATACCACTCGTAGTTCTCCCTGTATCTTCTCCACCCATCGGCCTCTCCGTTTTCGATTTTTCTCATTATCTCTCTTATACCGTCCATCACTGCTTCTGGTCTCGGCATGCAGCCGGCTATGGCAACGTCAATGGGAATGTATTTGTCGAGCTGTTTAACAACGTTGTAGGAGTCCCAGTAAACGCCGCCGTTTATTGGACAGGAGCCGTGGGCAAGGATGTACTTGGGGTCGGGCATGAGTTCGTAGGTGATGATAATTCTCTTGAGCGTCTTTGGAGTGACGTAGCCGGTAATCAGGAAGAGGTCGGCCATCCTCGGGGCGGGATTCGGCATCATACCGAACCTCTCAATGTCGTAGCGGGCCGTTACAAGCGGCGGCATCTCTATACCGCCACAGCCGGTACAGAATGCAACCAGCCATATGCTCTTCTTTCTCGCCCACCTGAACAGGGGTTCGAAGAGCTTGAACTCTTTGAGTTCATAGCTTATGAAGTCGCCTCCCATTCTTTCACCACCCCGCGAGTATTACGGCTATTATTCCCAGTATGGTCGGCCACTTCCAGAAGAACTTCGCCGCCTGGTCGATGGTGAAGCGAGGATAGATGCTGGCGATGAATATCGCTATGAATAGCACGGCTATCTGTTTGATGAGAAGCTCAAGCAGGTTGCTGGCTCCGCCAAGGAAGAGCACTGCAAAGAAAGCCGTCTCGGCGAATAGCTGAACCGCGTGCTGGGTGAAGAGCAGTGCCGCGTGCTTGCCGCCGTACTCGACCATCGGACCCATCGAGATTTCCGCGGGGGCCGTGATTATGTCGAACGGCTCGAGTCCAAGCATTGCCTGGAAGACTATGTCGAAAACTATGAAAGCCAGCAACAGTGCGGGAACCGTTATGCTCCAGCCGTGGAGCTGCTGAAGGGCAACTATGCTATTCAACTTGAACGTTCCCCAGTACTGGGCGATTGCTATCAAAGCGAGACCGTAGGGCAACTGCATGGCGACCATGGTGAGCAGACCGCGCTGGACACCGACGGCCGAGTAGGGGTTGCCGGAACTCATGGCACCGAGCATTATTCCGAGCATCGGCACCTCGAGGAGATACGCAACCACGATGAGGTCGGCGTTGCTGCTGAAGAGCTGAAAGTTGGCCAGCGGAATGAAGAGGAGCGCCGCTATGCTCGCTCCGAGTGCAAAGACAGGTCCAAAGTCGTAGATGAAGCCGTGGCTTACGCTCTCCTTTTTTCCGAGGAGCTTGAGTGTATCTATGATTGGCTGATATATCGGCGGTCCAACGCGCCTCTGAATTCTCGCCATGGCCTTTCTCTCAATGCCCATGAATATGAACCCCATGAAGGTGGCGTAGATAACCATGCCTATTGCCTCAAGGGCTAACTTCCACTCGAACATTCACAACACCCCCCACAGTGCCAGGATTAGGAGTATAATCGCCAGATACCAGGCGTAGCTCTGGACGTTTCCGTTGTATATCCCCTCCCTCAGGGTGTCCGCAAAGTCTTCAGCAAGTCCTGCAAGACGCTCGTAGAACCTGTCCCAGCTGTACCTGAGCCAGAACTCCAGAGCTTCCGCCAGCGGCCTGTAAAAGTGCCTTCTCATGCTCAGGTTGTAGTCCTCGGTTACCGGGTTGCCCGACTGGTAGGTGTCGGTAACCGGAACCTTTCTGGTCTTGGCTCCATAGATGAAGACTATTCCCGCAACGGCAAGACCGAAGACCAGCAGTATCGTGACGAGCAGGGCGTTGTAGGTTCCGTTGGTTGTCACGAGCTTGAAGTAGTCTCCCGTGACAACCGGCTCCGAGAACAGGCCGTTGAGGTACTTCGTAACGAGACCGGGGGCTATGCCGAAGACGATATTTGGAATCGCGAGGACTGCCATGCCTATGAGAATGGGGAGTGGTGCTTCCTTAACGTCCTCGAGGTCGCTCGGTCTCTGACCGAACCAGACAGCGTACAGGAAGCGGACGACGTAGGCAAACGCTAGACCGCTTCCTAGGAATATCGCGCCGGCAACGAGGGGCATGTGGGCGTTTATGGCGGCCTCATAGAGGAGCCACTTGCTCGCAAAGCCTGCCATCGGCGGAATTCCGGCTAGGCTGAGGACTGCTATGAGGGCCATTGAGAATGTTACCGGCATCTTCTCGGCAAGTCCTCCAAAGTCCTCAAACTTGGTTTTGCCCGTCCTGAGTATCAGCGCAGCAACGACGAGCCAGAACAGTCCCTTGAAAACCGCGTGGCTGAGCACGTGGAAGAGCGCTCCTATTATTCCGAGGGGAGTTCCCACCCCAAGACCGAGCAGTATGTAGCCAACCTGGCTCACGGAGGAGTATGCGAACAGCTTCCTTATGTCCTCCTGGAGGACTGCTAGGAACCCCGCAACGACAACGGTTATCGCGCCAATCCAGGCTATGATGTAGGCGAAGAGCATGTGGTTGTGCCAGACCCCTAGGGCGGAGACGAGCTTAACGCCCATGAGTATGTAGAGGAGCAGGAACCCGTAAGCCCCGGCCTTGCTCAAGGCTCCGCTGAAGAAGGT
The DNA here is from genome assembly GCF_027066465.1 of Thermococcus sp. Classification (GTDB taxonomy): domain Archaea; phylum Methanobacteriota_B; class Thermococci; order Thermococcales; family Thermococcaceae; genus Thermococcus. The sequence goes on along the minus strand of NZ_JAMONU010000154.1, from coordinate 1,604 downwards.
TGTGTAGCTCTGGTCGACCTCGCTGTAGGCACCGGGCGCCCAGACGTGGAGCGGAACGGCACCAGCCTTGACGCCGAAGGCCGTGACGAAGAGGCCGAATATCAGCGCCATCTCACCCCTGCTTATACTTCCAATCATTGCGTCCATGTAGAGTGCCTGTCTAATCGTGTTGAAGTCGAGCGTCCCGGTCTTGGCGTAGAGCAGGCCTATAGCTATGAGCATGGCGTAGGCCCCTATTATGCTCAGCACAAAGTACTTGAGGGATTCGTGCTTGTTCCTCCTGAGAACCATCATGAAGCTGGCGAACGTCATTATCTCCCAGAACAGGAAGAAGCCAACGAAGTCACCGCTTAGGAAGACACCCAGCACTCCAGTGTAGCTCATCAGGGCGAAGAGCCACTCGTAGGAGTTCTTTGATGTGCTGGCCATTCCAAAGGCCATCGCAACGCCGACGAGCGAAGCTATAACGGCGAAGTACCATGTTAGTGTGTTCAGCTGGAAGACGAGGTGGAAGCCGCCAACGTTTATCGTCTGGACTATTCCCTCGGTGCCCTTGCTGGTAATCGTTGGGTAGTACTTCACGAGTATCCCCAGGGGGACAGCTGCACCTATAACTCCGACAATCTCTCGTATTCCCCTGATGTCAAGGGCCCAGGCTATGAAGCCCGCAATCAGTGGGGCGAAAAGCATTATCATGAGCTCGTTCATGCTCCCACCCCCATCAGGGGAACGTTCTTGATGTACTGCGCAACGTTGAATATGTCAGCGCCGGCCTTCTGGGAGATGCTCCATGCGTAGTTCGGGTAAATTCCTATTGCGATGACGAGTATTGCGAGGGCTATCATTATAACCACCAGAGGAACGCTTTCGCCGACCCTCTCTCCCCCTCCCTCGAACCATATTGCGTGCACGAGCCTAAAGTAATAGACAGCCTCAGCAACGCTGGCCGCCAGAACCAGGAAGGCCGCCCACGTGTAGCCGACCTGTATTGTTGCAAGGATTATCCTGAGCTTGCTCCAGAATATGTTGAACAGGGGGACTCCAACAGCCGCCATTGCTCCTATCGTTACTCCAAATGCCGTAGCCGGCATCTTCCTTCCCAATCCTCTGAAGTTCTCAATGTCCGCTCCTCCGAGCTGTACCGCGACGTAGCCAACGCCGAGGAAGAGGAGGACTTTGATTATTGCGTGGTTGACCATCTGGAAGACCCCGGCATCAACGCCCGCCTGGGTTCCCAGGGCAAAGGCGAGCGCTATGAGTCCTACTTGGCTGATTGACGAGTACGCTATCATCCTCTTGACGTTCCTCTGCCTCAACGCTGAGAACTCCGCCACGACGACGGTGAGGGTTGCCATGACCACGAGGAGCTTGAGGACGTTGTGCCAGCTCCCCACGGCGCTCATGAGGTAGAGAACCCTAGCCATCGCGTAGAGGCCGGCCTTGACGACGAAGGCCGAGAACATGGCCGTTACAGGGTGCGGTGCCGCCTGGTAGGCATCTGGTGCCCAGGCGTTGAGCGGGAACAGCTCCGCCTCTACCGCGAGACCGAAGATTACGAGGGCCAGTCCAACCTGGGCAACGGTCGGGTTGATGTGCCCTGCGAG
>NZ_JAMONU010000153.1 GCF_027066465.1 Thermococcus sp. | reverse complement strand
GGCCAGCATCTTCCTCAACCCGGAGGTTGTCGTTCCCATAGACCAAGCCGAGCTTCACCTCGGCACGTGGCAGCGGATTCTCTTCGTGGAACTCGACGGGCCGAGGCACAGAAAGGTGTACGTTATGGTCTGCCCCTGCCCTGAGATGCCAGAGGAGTGATTAGACGTACATCGCCATGTGGGCTATCCTCTCGAGGAGCTCGTTGAAGCCCTCGTAGGTAACCAATGAGAGAGTTAAAGGCTCCTGCTCCAGCCTCTTCTTTATGATTTTCCTGAGTTCCTCCACGCGCTCCCTTGGAACGAGGTCAATCTTGTTGATGACTACTATTATCGGCTTGTCGTAACGCATCTTGAGCATGTGGTGGAGCTTCTCCATGCCCCTGTGAAGGCCGACGGTCGCGTCGACCATGTGGATTATTATGTCCGCCGAGACTATCTCGTTTATGAGCTCTTTGAACTTCTCCTCGCTCAAAACCTTCCCGCGGAGCTCAAGCCTCGGGTCGAAGAGGCCGGCCGTGTCTATGAGCACGAACTCGTCTGCCCCTCCAAAGGGGTTCTTCATGCCCTTGGGTATCTTCAGCTTTCCAAAGTGCCTTCGGATTATCCCCTTTGTGGTTCCCGGCAGCTCCTCGACCTCGCTCACCTTTTTTCCTATGAGTGCGTTCATGAGGGTTGATTTGCCGACGTTCTCGGCACCTATTATCGCAACCTTTATCATGTCATCACCCTTAATTTTCGTGTGTTGTCAGTCTAATAAAGGTGATGAGTATGAGGCGCGTTAAGCTCGGCCACCACTATTACTACGCCGTCACACCTGATGAGCTGGACGGAAAGTTGAGGGGCAAAAACGTTGTCCTCGAAGGCGAAATCGAGGACAAGCCTGTCATCGAGTTCCTGCCGATGGAACTGCCGAGTTGGAGGACGACGTTTAAAATCCACGGGATAAGGGTTGACTTCGCGGGGAGCCCGTGCATAGGAAAGGGCGACACCGTTAAAGTTTACGGTCGCTTTCTTGGGGACGCCATCATCGCTACCGCCATCGAAACCGGGAAAGCAATTTTCACGACGGAGGAGTAGTGATGCTCGACCTCTTAATCGAGCTTGGCAACCTCAAGAGGCTACCAAGGACAGGCTGGCTCCTCAGGGGCGTCCCAAACCCGGAGAGCGTGGCCGAGCACAGCTACCGCGTCGCTTTAATAACGCTCTTCCTCGCGGACGAGCTGAAGGCGAAGGGGGTCGAAATCGACATTGAGAAAGCCTTGAAGATAGCGCTCCTCCACGACGTCGGCGAGGCGAGAATAACTGACATACCGAAGACGGCCCAGTACTACCTCGATAAGGGCAAGGCCGAGAAGAAAGCGGTTATGGAACTGTTGCTCTCCTCCCCAAAGCCGAAGGAGTACTTCAAACTCTGGCGTGAGTATGAAGAGGAGCTGAGCACAGAGGGAAGGCTCGTGAAGTTCGCCGATAGGCTGGAGATGCTGATTCAGGCTTACGAGTACGAGAAGGCCGGCCTC
>NZ_JAMONU010000152.1 GCF_027066465.1 Thermococcus sp. | reverse complement strand
TAAGGAGTTCCTAGGGAGGGGCCTAAGCGTTCAGGTGAACACGGTTGTGATGCGCGAGACCGTTGAAGGACTGCCCGAGATGGTGAAACTGCTTAAAGACCTCGGCGTCGAAATCTGGGAGGTCTTTTACCTCGTTCCGACGGGAAGGGGCAACTTCGAGAGCGACCTAAGGCCGGAGGAGTGGGAGGACGTCACGCACTTCCTCTATGAAGCTTCAAAGCACCTCCTCGTAAGGACCACCGAGGGTCCGATGTTCCGGCGAGTGGCTATAATGCGGAAAGCCCTTGAGGAGAAGGGACTCGACCCCGACGAGGTTCTTAGGCCTGGGAAACTCTACTTCAGGCTGAAGAAACGGCTCGTTGAGCTCCTCGGCGAGGGGAACGAGGCGAGGGCACAGACGATGGGAACGCGCGACGGGAAGGGAATAGTCTTCATTGGCTACAACGGCAACGTCTATCCGAGCGGTTTCCTGCCCTTCAGCGTCGGCAACGTCCGCGAGAAAAGTTTGGTCGAGATTTACAGGGAGGGCGAGCTGATGAAAAAGCTCCGCTCGGCCGAGTTCGAGGGGCGCTGTGGAAAGTGCGAGTTCAGGGAAATCTGCGGGGGAAGCAGGGCGAGGGCCTACGCCTATAGCTTAAACCCTCTCGCCGAAGACCCGGCCTGTCCGTACGAGCCGGGCTCATACCTCAGGCTCGCCGGCGAACTCGGGCTAAACCTTCCAATCGGAACCTTCGGAGGGCAAAAGCCGATTTGAGGTGGTGGAAATGAAGTGGGGCGGTCTAATCCTGTCGGTCGTTCTTCTTCTCGCGGTCGTTTCGGCCGGTTGCGTGGGAAACTCAACTGGAACCTCAAGCAAGGCAACGACAAAGGAGGTAACCGTGAAGGACTTCTCGGGAAGGAACGTTACTGTCAAAGTTCCGGTTCAGCGGGCGGTCGTTCTCTCGACTTCCGCCCTCGAAATAATCCAGCTCCTCAACGCGAGTGACCAGGTCGTCGGTATTCCAAAGGAGGCCCAGTACGACGCTTTACTGAGCGAAAGCCTGAAGAACAAGACCGTCGTCGGATCCATGCTGAGAATTACCGACTGGGAGAAGGTTTTAGCTCTAAAGCCCGACCTAATCATCGACCTCGACCTGAAGAAGTTCTACAACGTTGACGAGCTCCTCAACCGCTCCGCCAGCTACGGAATTCCGGTTGTTCTTCTGAGGGAAGACAGACTCGAGGACATACCCAGAGCCGTTTCGCTCCTCGGGGAACTCTTCGGAAGGGAGAAAGAGGCCAAAGCCTTCGACGACTACTTCAACGAGCAGGTGAAGGAGGTTAAGGCCATAGCCTCAAAGATTCCGGCCGACGAGAGAAAAAAGGTCGTAATGATACAGCCGATAATGGGCAAGCTCTACCTCGTCAACGGCAACGACGTCCTTGCTCAGGCCGTCAGGCTCGTTGGGGCGGACTACCTCGTGAACATTACCTTCAGCGGCTACACACCGGTTAGGGTCCCGATGGACCCAGAGAAGATAATAGCGAGCTACCGCGACGCCGACGTCGTAGTCCTCCTCACGAGCGCCGTAACCCCGTACGACCAAGTAGAAAAGCTAAAGGAGGAGATGCTCAGCGACGAGGCCTGGAAGGGCATTAAGGCCGTCAGAGAGGGCAACGTGATAATCCTCAGGGCGGACATGGGTAAGGACTCCTTCCTCCGCTGGAGCCCGCGCTTGGCGGTGGGAATCTGGGTCATTGGAAAGGCAATCTATCCCAACTACTACCCTGACTGGAACGACAAGGCCAAGGACTTTCTGAAGAGGTTCTACGGCCTCTCCTGATTCTCCTTTTGGGGTGGGACGATGATAGCGGTCTTTCCAGCGAGTCTCGCGGAAATCGTCAAACTCGTCGGGAAAGTCGGGGAGATAGCAGGGGTGAACGAGGAAATCAAGCTCGACCCCTGCCTGCAGGAGCTGAAGGATAAGCCGGTCATCGGGAAGTACCTCAAGCGGAGCAAGAAGACCTACTGGGACGTTCTGGAGGAGCTTAGGCCGGACCTTATCCTCGACTTCGAGGTTGAGAACCTGCACTCCGGGGACGAGCTGAGGGCCTTTGGGGAGCGTATAGGGGCAAGGGTCGAGCTGATTGACTTCGAGACCGTTGAAGGCCTCGTCGAGGCGAGCAGGAGGACAGCCGAACTGACGAGGAGCGACTTTTCAAAGCTCGGTGAATTCTATGAGAAGCACCTGACGGGGCTGGGTGAGATAACTGAAGCCATCGAGGAGAGGCCTAAAGCCCTGCTCACCTACCGGAACTTCAACGTCGTAACGAGGACCAACGTTCTGAGCGACGCGGTTAGAAAAGCCGGGGCGATGAACCTCGGCGAGAGGATACGGACAAGGCGGAAGGTCTATCCGGTAAAGAAGGAGCGCTTCTTCAGGTCCTTCGGCGATGCGGAGCACCTCTTCCTGCTCACGAGCATAATGACGGACAGGGAGAAGATGGAAGAGATAAGGGACGAAATCCTTGACTCGGCCGAGTGGAGGGCAATTGAAGCCGTTCAGCTCGGAAACGTGCACATAGTTGGCTCGGCCCTCGACCTTGAGAGCTTCATGCGCTGGAGCCCCCGCATAATCCCTGGAATCTACCAGCTCGGAAGGTTTGTTCACGGAAGGACCTTTCCGAAGTGGGAACGGGTCGCGGGGGAACTCTACTCGCTCTGCGGTGTTTGAAAATGAAAAGAGGACTAACTCTGGTAATCCTTCCGGTGGTGGCGGTGCTCCTCGGGGTCTTCGTGGGTAGCTACCCGACCAACCCGCTCCACCTTGATGGCTTAGCCAAGGCCATAATCTGGAAATTCAGGCTTCCGAGGACGCTTATGGGGGTCTCGGCTGGAATAGCCCTGAGCCTGGGCGGAATGACCCTTCAGGCGGTTTTCAGAAACCCTCTCGTCGATACCTACATTCTGGGCGTGGCATCGGGAGTGGCCTTTGGCGCGGCCCTGGCCGTCGCTTTTCTCCCCTTTGTTGGCCTCGCATCCCTCGCGCTCCTCTTCGGCCTCTTGGCGGTTTTCTTAGCGTATTACCTCGCGCGCGTCAACGGCAGGGTCTCAACGGTCTCTCTAATCCTCGGCGGAATAATCGTTACTGCCCTTTTCTCCGCCCTGCTTTCACTCCTCGAACTGCTCCTCCCGAGCGAGAGCTTATCCGGTTTGGTCGTCTGGCTGATGGGAAGCTTGGCGAACTCAACGTGGAAGACGGTGGTTTATTCCCTCCCCGGAGTCGTCCTCATAGCCGTGCTCCTCTACCTCCTCCGCTGGAACTTGAACGCCATGAGCCTCGGCGACGAGGCTGAAATCCTCGGCCTGAACGTCTCCCTCTGGAGAGGGATTTTCGTGTTCCTGTCTGCCCTCCTAACGGCGCTCGTGATTTCCTTCACGGGAATAATCGGCTGGGTCGGGCTGATAGTCCCGCACACGGCGAGAATGCTCGTCGGGCCGGAGCACTCGAAGCTGATTCCCGCAACAATCTCGATTGGAATAACTGTCATGGTTTTAGCCGATGTGATAGTCCGCCTTCTTCCAGGGGACATCCCCGTCGGGATAATAACGACCCTCGTGGGTGTCCCCTTCTTCGCGTATCTCCTCAGAAAGACCGGAGGTGGTTGGAGTTGAGGATTCTCATCGTTTACACGACCCGCTACGGAACGACCGAAAGGGCCGTAAAATTGGCTAAGAAGCTCTTCGAAGAGGAAGGCCACGAAGTTGAAATCAGGAAGGTTAAGGAGAACCCCTCGCCAAGGGGCTATGATTTAGTAGTCATGAGCGCACCCGTTTACCGCGACGGCCCGCACTGGGATTTGACGGACTGGATAAGCGAGCATCGAGAGGAGCTTGAAGACGTTCCAAAGGCGTTCTTTCTGGTGGCGATGCATTTGGCAGGCTCTGTCTTCATGGGGAAGCTCCACGGGGGAATAGCCTACTCCCAGCCACTGATAGAGGCCTTTGAAGTTCCGCCCTTCTACGGAACGCTCATCGGGGGCGAGATTGACGTTGAAAAGCTCAGCGATGAGGACAGGAGGAAGATGAAGAGGTTTTACGCCGTCCTCGGGGAGAGGCTCGAAAGCAAGAGCCTTTACAGAGAGGAGGACGTTAAAGCGTTCGTGAGGAGGACCCTGCTCTACTACGACTGGTTCGGGAAGCACTTCAGGCGGGGCGAGGTTGATAAGGCCAGGGACTTCGACTTCATGGAGAAGGCAAGGGAGATGGAGGCAAGGCTCGATGCTGAGGGCTGAAAACCTCTCGTACTCCTACGGGGACTTCGGAATCGAGGGGGTTAGCCTGGAGGTTGAGACGGGTGAGTTCGTCGCCCTAATCGGGCCGAACGGCGCGGGGAAGAGCACGCTCTTGAAGCTAATATACGGCCTGTTGAGGCCCGAGAAGGGGCGCGTCCTCGCCGACGGAAGGGACGTTCTGAGGCTGTCTCCCAGGGAAAGGGCGAAACTGCTCGGCTACGTTCCTCAGAACCACGTCCCGACCTTCCCCTTCAGGGTTCTCGACTTCGTCCTCCTCGGGGCAACCCCCGAACTCGGGGCCTTCGGCTCGCCAGGGAAGGAGCACAGGGAAAGGGCTGAAAGGTTGCTCAAGCACTTCGGCCTCGATGCCTATCGGCAAAAGCCCTACACCGCCCTGAGCGGGGGGCAGAAAAGGCTTCTCCTCCTCGCGAGGGCGATGATGACGTCGCCTAAATATCTCCTCCTCGACGAGCCGACGAGCGAGCTCGACCTCAAGAACGCCCTCCTCGTCCTCGGGACCGTTAAGAGGCTCGCGAGAGATGGGGTGGGTGTTCTGGCGGTTCTCCACGACCCCAACTTAGCCTACCTTTTCGCCGACAGAGTCATCCTAATGAGGAACGGAAGGATAGTGGCTGAAGGAAAGCCCTCGGAGGTCCTGTCGGAGGAGCTTTTGAGCGGGCTTTACGGGGTTAAGCTTAAGGTGATGGAGTGCAACGGGGAAAGGGTTTTGAGGGTTCTCCCGGAGGTGCTTCCATGAGGGACGTGCGCGACTATCTGGAATGGCTTGAAGCGAGAGGCGAGCTGATTAGAGTTAGTGAGGAGCTTTCGCCCGAGCTTGAGATTCCCGCGTTTCTGAGGAGGGCGATGTATCAAAAGGCCGGTGCGGTTCTCTTCGAGCGCGTTAAGGGTTATCCGGAGTGGAGAGTAGCGGGAAACCTCTTCACGAGCGTTGAGACCGTTAGGGAAGCCCTCGGCGTTGAAAGGCTTGAGGAAATCGGCGAGAGACCGCTAAAGCTAATGGAAAGCCTGCCCCTGGGTTTTGCCGACAAGCTCTCCTCGCTGGGGAAGCTCAGGGAGCTGAGCAACTACCTGCCTAAGCTCGTGAGGAAAGCGGAGTTCACGAGGAACGTGGTGGAAGACGAGCCCCTGAACTTCGTTCCGGCCTTCAAAACCTGGCCGAAAGATGCCTCGCGCTACCTCACCTACCCGCTCGTCTGCTTCTCTGACCCGAGAGGGGTTAACTCCATCAGCGTCTACCGCGTCATGCTCCTCGACGGTGAAAGGGGTGTAATCCACTGGCAGGTTCACAAGCGCGGAAGTCAGGCCTGGAGGGACTACCTCGAGAGGAACGACGGCAGAATGCCGGTCGCGATAGCGATTGGCTCCGATATAGGCACTCTCCTGACGGCTGTCTCGCCCGTTCCCTATCCTATGGACAAGCTCCTCTTCGCGGGCTTCGTTCGCGGTTCGGGTTTAGAACTTTACCGCCTGCCCAACGGCGTCCTCGTTCCGGCAAACGCGGAAGCGGTCATAGAGGGCTACGTTCAGGTTGACGAGCTGAGCGAGGAGGGCCCCTTCGGCGACCACTTCGGCTTCTACGATAAGCCGAGCGAGAGAAACGAGCTCTACCCCGTTTTCCATGCCGAGAGGGTTTACTACCGCGACGACCCGATTTACTACGGCTCCGTCGTCGGGAAACCGCCGTTGGAAGATGCCGTAATCGGAAAGGCCATCGAGAGGATTTTCCTCCCGTTGATGAAGGTAATTCTGCCAGAGGTCGTTGACGTCAACTTCCCGGAGCACGGCGTCTTTCAGGGCGTCGCGATAGTCTCGATAAAGAAGCGCTACCCCGGACAGGGAAAGAAGGTTCTCAACGCGCTCTGGGGAACGGGGCAGATGGCGCTGACGAAGGCTATAGTGGTTGTCAGCGACGACATCAACCCCCACGACATAAACCAGGTGATATGGGCGATAGCTTCCTTCGTGAACCCCGAGCGGGACGTTTTAATAATCCCGCACGCCCACACAGACGCGCTTGACCCGGCCGTTCCGAAGCCGCCGCTCGGGAGCAAGCTCGGCATAGACGCCACCAGAAAGCTTCCTGAGGAGATGGACGGCAGGGTCGTTGAGGAGGTTAAAGAAGACCCCGAAGTCCTTGAAAGGCTCGAAGGGCTTTTCAAGAAATACCTCGGTGGTGGCGATGGCCTTTGACCCCGGAGAGGTGAGGGAAGCCAACAGGTTTCACGCGCTGATGAGGCTTGTCAGGATAGAGCACACCCTCTTCAGCCTGCCCTACGCCTACGTCGGTGCTTTCCTCAGCGGTTTCCCTGTAACCCTGAGGGAGCTAACCCTGATGAGCCTTGCCCTGCTCGGACTCAGGACTTCTGCTTTGGCCTACAACAACATAGCCGACCTCGACATAGACAGCCAGAACCCGAGGACGTGGAACAGACCGCTGATTAAGGGGACGGTGAAGGTGAGCGACGCCTGGTGGCTCGTCGTCGTTGGCTCGGTAATCTACTTCGTCTCGGCGGTCCTTCTCAACCGCTGGACAGCCCTGCTCAGTCCGATTCCCTGGTTGATAGCGATGAGCTACTCTGGGGCAAAGAGGAAGCACAGCTTCCCCCATCTCCACCTCGGATTAACGCTCGCCCTGGCCGTTGCGGGCGGAACTATAGCTGTAGGAGGAAACGCTCCCTTCATAGAAGTCCTCGCGCGGATTCCCTGGGCGTTTTTCTTTGGAGTTCTCTTCTGGGTGGCCGGCTTCGACACGATATACACGATAATGGACTACGAGTTCGACGTGGAGCACGGCGTTGGAAGCATTCCCGCGAGGTTTGGCATAGAGAAGGCCCTCAAAATAGCACTCGCCTTCCATCTTCTCGCTATAGTCCTCTTCGGACTTGCTGGATTCCTCTACGGCCTCGGCCGGGTTTATTTAACCGGTTGGCTCGTCGCGAGCGCCCTAATCCTCTACGAGAACGCAATCGTCTGGGAGAGCCTTGACAACGTTCCAAAGGCCTTCAACCTCAACATTCCAATCGGCCTAATCCTCACGCTTTCGGCCATAGCGGACAAGCTTTTAGGAGGGGTTTGAATGAGAAAAGCTCTGGCGTTGCTCCTAATCGGGCTGATTGTGATGGTTTCTGGTTGCATAAGCTCGAACTCGACCACAAACACCTCCACAAATGCGGAGCTTCCCACCGTTAAAGCCGCGACATTACTTGGAGGAATCAGCACGCTTGACATAATGCAGGCCAAGGGTTTTGACAGAAAGAACGGCTTCAAGGTCGAGGTTCTCAGGCTCGGCAAGACCCCTGACATAATAGCGGCCCTCGAAAAGGGCGAGACAGAC
>NZ_JAMONU010000151.1 GCF_027066465.1 Thermococcus sp. | reverse complement strand
AAGATGCGTTACGACAAGCCGATAATAGTAGTCATCAACAAGATTGACCTCGTTCCAAGGGAGCGCGTGGAGGAACTCAGGAAAATCATAAAGAAGAGGCTGGAGCAGGAGCCTTTAACTCTCTCACTGGTTACCTACGAGGGCTTCAACGAGCTCCTCGAGAGGATAGCCCACATGGCGATGTACGTCTAATCACTCCTCTGGCATCTCAGGGCAGGGGCAGACCATAACGTACACCTTTCTGTGCCTCGGCCCGTCGAGTTCCACGAAGAGAATCCGCTGCCACGTGCCGAGGTGAAGCTCGGCCTGGTCTATGGGAACGACAACCTCGGGGTTGAGGAAGATGCTGGCCTTTATGTGTGCGTGCGCGTTCCTGTCAATCCTGTCGTGGGAGTAGTTTGCCTCAAGGGGAACAAGCTCGGACATCTTGCCCTTGATGTCCTCGATTAAGCCCGGCTCGTACTCGTTTATGAAGAGGCCCGTCGTCGTGTGGTGGGTGAAGACCACCGCGATGCCGTGCTTCACCTTGGACCTGTAAACCATCCCCTGGACTTCCTCGGTTATGTCTATAATCTGACACCTCTCCTTCGTCTCAATACCTATCTCGTACAGCATGGCTACCCCTCCAAATCCTCAAGAAGCTGGGAAAGGAGCCCCCTCGCGTCCTTAACCTTCTCAAAGACGACCGCCCTGAGAAGGACGGCAGTTTCATAGGCGTCAACAAGCTCGGTCTTCCCCCTCGAGACGACCTCCTCCCTGAGAATGGAGTAAACTTCCTCGACGGCGTCCCTGAACAGGACGTTGTTGGAGTAAAGCTCGTAGTCGCTGAGCAGGAGCCTCACCAAATCCCTTGCGAAATCCACCCTATCTTCCTTTCTTCCCAGCAACTGCCTCAGCCTTTCCATGGGCACCACTCTCGGACAGCTCTTTATCGAGGGCTTTAACGAGTATCTCGGATATCAGTATCGAGGTGAACTTCGGCTCCCTGACTTCAAGGGCCGCATCTATGGCCTTGTCAACGTCACCTCTCTTGAGGTACTGATGGGAGACGTCGGCCATCACGAGGGACCTCAGCTTTGTGCTCTGGAGGACGTTGCCTATCCTCCTCGCACCCTCAACGTCCCCAACGAGAACGTGGTAGCGGGCTATTTTGGCCCACACTTCTTCACTCCGGGTCTTTTTGGCAACAGCTCGTATTACCTCCCACCTGCCAAGCTCTGGATTCTCCAGAATCCTGTTCATAACGGCCTTTCCAACGTCCTCTGCCTCGACCTCGTCAAGGGCCTCGATGAAACTTGGAAGGATGTCGGGATACTTCTCAAGAAGCTCCACCGCGGTCTTCTTAAGAAGTTCGAGGCCGTTCTCGGCCTTTCTTAGAACGGCGACGGCGAGGTCTCCCCTTCCCGTTAGGGCAAAGGCCGTGCCGAGTTCGAGCGTAAAGCTCTCCCCAAACTTCTCGACGAGTTCTCCAGCTATCTCCTCGAGAGAGCCTATGTACCTGTCAAGAACTCCCGATTCCTTGAGTCTGAAGGTG
>NZ_JAMONU010000150.1 GCF_027066465.1 Thermococcus sp. | reverse complement strand
AACTCCTTGGGAATCCACTCATGCATGTGCCTGCAGTGCGGGCAGGTTTTCATTCCGTACATGTAGAAGTGGATTTTACTCAGGTATATCTTGGTTCCGTTGACGACGACGTAGGAGGGCTTTGACGGGGTTGACGTTGGGGAAGTTGAGGAGCTCGTTGAAGTTCCTATGCAGCCCGCGGAAAAGCCCGCTATGATTATGAGCAACAGAAGGACTCCCGTCTTCTTCATCAAACCACCACTACCACATTCAGGGTTCTGGTTATAAAAGTTCGGGGAGCGGAACCCTTAAATCATGGTTCACACTACTCCTATGGGGGTTCTCATGCAGGCATGGTACCGCTCACGTGCCCTTTACGATGCCGTGATGAAGCTCGTAAAATCCGGCAGATTCGACGAGGCCGTTAAAATGGCCGAGAACATACCCGATAAAGTGGTCAGGTCCCGAGCCTTTAATCAGATAGCCGTTGAAGTGGCGAGGGCCGGTGGGAACTACTCAGAAGTCTTGGCAAGGGCCATAGAGGCCGCGCTCGATATAGACAGAAAGGACGAAACTACAAAAGCCCTTATGGGGCTTGCCTTTGAGTTCATGGAGATGGGCAGGTTCGAGGATGCCCTCATGATAGCGAGCCACATAACGGACGTCTCCAACCGCTCGAAAGTTGAAGCCGAGGTTGCGCTCAGGCTCGCAAAGAGGGGAGACCTTGGGGAGGCCATGAAAATCATCAACGGAATCCTCGACGAGGACGTAAAGACCTGGGCAACGTCAAGGCTCGCGAGCGAACTTTAGCGAAAAAAAGGCAAACAACTCTTGTATCAGCCTACTCTTTAACAAATAAAGCTCCACAACCCTTTTCTACTGATTTTAGATTGTTTTTGAGGTGACTGCAATGAACGGTGCGGCGGTTGTCGGTCTAATCGGAATGCTCCTGCTCGTGGGTTCATGGATACCCCAGACAGTCGAAACGATAAAGAAGAGGAAGTGTCCCCTGAATCTCGGCTTCATCGTCATCTACGTAACCGCATCGAGCCTGCTAACCCTCTACGCCTACTTCCAGAGGGACTGGATATTCTTCACACTGAACTTCCTTGCGGCTTTCCAGAGCGCGATAAACCTCGTTGTGAAGCTGACCGAGAAGTAACTCACTTCCTTCCATAAAGCCCGACTATCTCCCCCCACTGAATAACGTGGCCCTTCATCGCCTCCTCAAGCTCTTTCCTCGTTGCCCCCGGAGGGAGGTTCAGGGTCGTATCGAGGGCGTAGACCTTGAAGTGGTAGTGGTGAACGCTTCCCCTCGGCGGACAGGGCCCTCCGTAGCCTATCCCCCCAAAGTCGTTCCTGCCCTGAACCATAGGAATCGGCTTCTCAACTTTCCCAACCTTTGGAACAGCCTCCGGAATCTCCCCAACCGGGGGAATGTTCCAGGCTATCCAGTGGGTAAACGTTCCCCCCGGAGCATCGGGGTCATCAACTATGATAACGAGGCTCTTCGCCCTTTCGCTTATGTTGCCGATGAATATAGGGGGATTTACGTCCTGTCCGTCGCAGGTGAACTTAACCGGAATGTAGCTCCCGTTGTGGAAGACGGAACCCACTTTAAGGGTCTCCGGAGCGCCCATCTTCCCACCCCCGGAGAGACAGCCTGCTCCAACTAAAAGGAAGGCAACGACCAGCGGCACCGCCCATCTCATATTGTATACTACCCCTTTGTCCGTAAAAGGCTTTCTGGCCAAAGGTTAAATAGGTGTAGTGCGTTCTCCAAACCATGCGCGTGCTGTGGGAGAAGGAAGTTCCAACGGAGATAATCAGGGTTTCCCCCCGGCCGGTGTGGAAGTGCAGAGCCTGTCCGATGTACGGAAAGCGACCGAGCTGTCCGCCCCATGCTCCAGACTGGCGGGAGGCCAGGGAGTGGGTCAGGGCCTTCAAAAGGGCTGTTCTCATAAAGTTTGAGATAGACATGGAGAACTTCGAGGAAGAAAAGAGGCGGGCCATTATGTACCTCCTGGAGAGGGAAAGGGAGTATTTCAGAGAGGGAAAGATGTATGCGATGGCGCTGTTCCCCGGTTCGTGCAACCTCTGCCCGGACTGTCCCTTTGAACGGGGAGAACCCTGCAGGATGCCGACCAAGGTCAGACCGAGCCTGGACGCCGTTGGAATAGAGATAGGTTCTCTCATTGACATAGACTTCTCCGAGAGCGTTCTCTACGGAATGATACTCGTGGAGTGATGAAAATGTCCCCGATAGCGTACGTTGCCCTGCTCGGAAGGTCGCCCTGGGCGACCGTGAACACCTACTACAAGGTCATGAAGGAGGGAAAGGGAAAACGGGACATCAGGCGCGTCTACGTTTTCACCGAGGAGAGGTACAGGAGGAGTCTCCCACGGGTGGTGAGGGCCGTTCAAACTATATCGGAGGCGTACAACCTCAGACCCAGCATCGAGACCGTTGTTATACCGGACTACGGCTTCTTTGAAGCGGACAGAAGGTTCAAGGAGCTTTTCACAAAACTCGGGGCTGAAGGCTACAGAATAGGCCTCGACATAACCTCAGGCAGGAAAGCCCTGGTTGCGGCGGCCATAGTTCAGATTAGAGAGTTCCCCGTCTCATTTATCGTCTACATGGGGCTCCTTGACATGGACTTCCCGGACAGGCCCTACATGATGATTCCAACCCACATGCAACCCATCAAAAACTTCCTCGGGGAGGAGAGGAATGGAAGCTGAGGTAATAACCAAACCTGAGCTTCAGGTTTTAATCAACGTGCTCGCCGAGCGGGGCGAACTTAAGGTGAGCTATCCCCTCTACGGACTTCCCCTCTTGAAGGCAGAGGCCTGCGAGCGGGGCTACCTCGTAAGCGTCCTGACGGACAGGAAAACCTTCAACTCCCGAGTCCCACCGGGCCTCTCAAACGAACTCCCCACCTGGGGGGATTTCTATGAGTGCTTTATCTCCGCCGGAATCCTCCGCTACGACAACCTAGACGAATTCGAGAAGACGCTGGAACTCTACGAGAGGCTGAAAAAAGGAGTTGCGTTCGCGCCCGATACGAACCTCTTCTACCACCGCTTCATATCCTCCTACAGACCGCTCGACGGATACCAGATAGTCGTCGCCGAGGGCGTCAAGAAGGAAATCGAGGACGCGATGAACTACAAGTACAGACACAAACAGCTTGAGGAGATTTCACGCGAGGTTCTCAACGCCCACCTCCTTAGGGAGTTCAGCAACAGGAGAACAAAGAAGAGCAGGAAGGCGGCGTACATAGCCCTGAAGGAGTTTGAAAGGCTGAAGCCAAGAATAATAATCGCCGAGAGCGTGAGCGAGCCGGCCCACAACAACGACGAGGTCATAGTCAAGTCCCTCAAGAGGTACGACAACATGACGCCCACCCTGCTCGTCTTCCTGACGGCTGACATCGCGATAACCGACGTTGCCGAGATGGAGGGGCTAGAGTACTTCCTCTTCAAATATCCGAGAGAAGAACTGGGAAGGCACGAGGTCTCAGCGTATCAGCTCAGGACGCTCCTCTTCAACCTCGCGGCCGTCTTCGGTGTTATAGAGCTGAACGGAACCCTGATTTTCGGTGAGTTTGGTGGAAAGATGGGCCTTGACGAGCTTAAGGTCGTCTTCGAGCGGGAGGACAGGGTTTACAACGAGTTCACCTTCCACCTCAAGCTGAGCAGGAAGCTGATGGAGATTATGAGATGAACCATGTGAATAGAGCTTAATTATGTTTTCAATTTTCCCTCGATGGTTTTTAGAACGTCTTCAAGTGAGACCTCCTTCGAGGGCTGAACGTTGTCCTTGGAACCGACGTGCTTATGATGTGGAAATGTCTCCAAGTGCCTGTGATGCGGTGCGTTATCCCAGCGAATTAGCAGATTTCCGTTCTTCTGCCACTGGAACGAATAGCTGTACTCATGCTCGGAAACGAACTCCCTGATGTAAAGGATGTAAAGAACGCTTCCGTCCACCAATTTCGCCTTGATTTTCAGGAAATAGAAGTCTTTACATTCCTTGTAATCGAGAACCTCATATTCTCTGACGACTGGGCTATCCTCAAGCAACTCTAACTCTCTGAGCATTTTCAATATCCTTTAGTCTGCTTTCGAGCTCCTTTAGTTTCTTTAAGTAAGCCTTCCACTCGATGTAGTCGTCCCACTCCTCAAAGGACTCCTCCGAGTTTTTCAACTTCCTTTCAAACTCCTCGAGTGTCATTCCGTATTTCTCCTCGAACAGCCGGAGTTTTTCCTTTATCGGGGCAATCTCAGATAGTATCCTGAGCTTCTCATGAAGGAGTATGTCTCTCTTCGAAACTACTACCTCACTCATTTTCACCACTGATTGAGTATATTCAACTTTGAATAAATACCTTTTTGTGAACGGGAAGTAACACGGAGAGGTCACCGGCTGACGCAGAGCGCCTTCAGGTAGTTTCCGCTGAGGACGAGGAGGAAAGTAAAGACCGCCAGAACCTTCGAAATCGCCGGTGATAGGAGGAGCAACGCGAGAGATGTAGCGATACCGATGGCGACGAGCTCCCCTTTTCTGCCTTCCCCGCCGTACCGGTACTCGATGAGAAACGTCAGCCAGGCCAACCCAACGATTATTAGCCGTGCAACCGTTAATCCTACCATCAGAGCGCAGAGGCCAAAGAGGAGAAAGGGAAGGGCGTAGAAAATCCTTCTCATGCCCTCACCCCAACGTCAGTCTGCCTGAAGAGACGTTCGTGCCGTTGCAGAGGACAGTGAAGACGTAGTCGTTGGGTTTGACGACCCTGACCACGAACTTCATCTCTCTCGTCTGGAGCAGGGTCCTTTCGGTGACGTTGTTTAGCTCACTGGCGCTGACCCTCGTCGTGAAGGTAACGTTTCCCAAGGGGTGAACCTTTAGATAAGCCGTCGTTCCGACGAGTCCGTTTCCTTCTTTTCTTGAGATTGAAACAGGGAGAGGGTCAGAGTAGGCAACGCACGTTGCTCCTTTGATTTCCCGACCATTGATGCTTACGTTGACGTCCTTCGGAACGAACGCTGGAACGAGCTTTAGGACGTAAACCGTTATGCTCGCGTTCATGTTTCCCTCAACTTCAGCTGTGAACGCGTAGAGGGTGACGTTGGTCGAGTTCAGAAAGCGCTCAATCTCGTCGAAGTACGCCATCGGAGCAGTCAGCCAGCCGGAGAAGGTTCCGTTTATTTCGGCGGTGCCGACGGCGCTCGTGAAGGACGATGTTTCACCGGTCTGGGTCCCGGAGGAAGAAGGCGTTGAGATGTTTCCGGCACCGTGCATCTGGGTTTGGGTCGTTCCCGGAGTCGAGATGCACCCGCCAATGAGGGCTCCGAGGAGAATCAGAACCAGAACGAGGGCGTTTGTTTTGTCCATACTCCCACCGAGAGTGTTAAGAAGCTAAAGCTTAAAAGTGTTATGCAGGAAAACTAAAGAAAGATAGAAATCAGCTCAGCATTCCCTCGAGCTTCTCGACGAACTCGATGCTCCTCTTAAGGTCGGCAAAGTACTCCTTAGCTTTTTCGACGTGCTCCCTTTCGACCCTTCCGCCCTTAGCCAAAACGCTCGCCGGGGCCAGAAGCTGGACGGCGTAGCGCAGGCTTGTCCTCTCGCCAAGCTCAGCCAGGTAATCCAGCGCCTCTTCGCTGACGTCAATTTTCTCCTCCTTCGCGCGAATCTTCACTATCTCCCTGATTTCCTCCCTCTTGTAGGGTTCTGTGTTGATTATGAGCAACCTGTCGAGCATGTCGATTGGTATCCCGTGGGGCGCCTCTATGTCGGTGCCCCTAATCTTCGTCCTTCCGCGGTTGGTGGCCAGGATAAGAATCGGGGCCAGCTCACCCTCCATCGCCCTCGCGAGGAACGAGAAGGCTTCGATGTCGAGCATGTGGCACTCGTCTATGAACAGCACCCCCGGAACGAGCGTGGCCCTTCCCTCCTCAATCCACTGCTTGACCGTCTCATCGACCCTCTGTCTAATCTCATCGCTTATCTCGGCGCCGGTACTGAAGAGCAGGCCGAAGATGTTGCCCCTCGCGTTGGCAACGTCGAGGTCGTGGAGGGTAACGGTGTAGGTGAACTCCTTTATCTTGAGCACCGGTCCGCTCGGGAGGTTTACCCTGCGCTTGAAGAAGAGGCCTTCCTCCTCCCTCGTCGTTCCTATCCTCGAAACCTTGCCGGTTTCGGCGTCAATCTGTATAACGTCCCCCTCCTCGATGCCCAGCTCCATGAGCTGATACGCTATCTCCCTGCCGGCCCTTATAGTTTTCTCGTCGTCCTTCGTGCGGAGGGTTATGATTACGCTCTCAGGAATCTCCACGTAGGGGTTGAAGGGATGCCTCGTCTTCCGGATTTCAATCCGCCTGACTTCTCCCTCGTAGACCTTTCTCTCCTCGCTGATTCTAACGCCTATTGCCCTTCTCATAGCCTGCTTGAGGAACTCCGTCTTTTTGACTTCAGCGGAGTAAATCTCGCTTCCCGCTATCTGAACGAAGGGGACGTCCTCGCCTAGTTCCCTCGCTATGCCCATCGCTATTGCCGTTTTACCGCTTCCTGTCGGGCCAACGAGAAGGATTCCCTTGCCGGCGAGCTTCCCCCGCTTTATCAGCTCCACGGCAATTCCCGCGGCTTCCCTGGCCTTAATCTGACCTACCATTCCGTCCGCCTTGAATTTGGCCTTTCCGTTTTCGTCGAGTCCGAGTCCCCTGATGTGAGAGTGCATGCCAACCCTCTCGAACGATACCTTCGCGACTTCCTCTATAATCGCCGGCAAGGTCTCACCCCCTTTAATCTTTCCAAAAGTAACTAAAAAGGAGGATTTAAAAATTTGACGGGCGGCTCAGGCGGATTTTCCGGGCATCCCTCACCCCAAAGGCCAATGTCATCATCGCCGCTCTCCAGTTGTTGGGAACCCTTAAAAGCTCATCTCAGTTTGAGCCAGAAGTACAGGAACGAGACGCCAACGATTATCGAAACCGCGAGCAAAAAGGCCCCAACGAACCTTGCAACGAAAGAACCCTCCCTAACGGCCAGAGAACCCAGGATTAAGCCCGCAGGAACTATGGAGAGAAAAGCCCTCTCAGACCTTGAGACAAAAGGAAGGAGGAGGAACGGAACCGCGAGCAGGTAAAGGGGGTTGCCGTAGTTTATAAACAGCAGAAACGGCAGTAGGACGCCAAGCAATAGGTGAAGTCTCGAACCGGTACCCCTCTTGGAACGGTTGGCCGTGTGGACACCCCAAAATAGGAAGACCAGCGAAAGGATGAAAAGTCCCTTTGAGAGGAAGGAATCCGAGTTCTCCAGATAAACTGAAGCCGCCACGAGAGCGAACGATACTGCGAGTAGCACTCCGCTCCTCATAGGACCACCTCAGAGGACGTTGAGGTACTTGTGAACCTGGAAGCTCAGCCCCACGTTCTTCCGACCGAGGATTAGGGCGGCCTCACGGTAGAGTTCCATAAGCCGCCTCTGCTCAATCTCAATCGGCTCCCTCGGCTGGATTACGAGGGGAGCAATGCCCTTCAGAAGCTCGGCGTACCAGCGGACGTTCTCGACCTTTGTCTCCGATGTGACCACGAGCTTGGCGTAAACCTTTGCGCCGGCATCCCTCAGAATCCTAATGCTCTCAACCTCCCGCAACACAAGAGACCTCCAGTCGTCGGTCGCTTTAGCGGTCTCGTCCTTTAT
>NZ_JAMONU010000149.1 GCF_027066465.1 Thermococcus sp. | reverse complement strand
GCTAGAGCGCTTCGAGGAAACCGGCGAGATGCCCGAACTGATAAGGCGCGTTAAAGCGCACGATTTTCCGAGCGAGTGCGTCGTCAAGAGACTGCCTCCAGTAGACGAGGATTTGAAGCCCTTCAACCCAAACAGGAAGTGCGTCGTAATCTTCACCGGCTTCCAGGATACGGTTATAGACTACATTGAACGGGACGGAATCACCTACGCTGTCGCGAGGCTCGTGGACGAGCCCGAGAAAGTCTGCAGGTTCATCGGAAAGGGCAACTATAAAATCGCCGCTGTCAAGCTGAAGAGGAACCAGCCGTGCATGAGCAGGGAGGAGTTTAGAAAAGAGCTGGAAAAGCTGAAAGAATGAAAGGCTCAGATGTTCCCGATTCGCTGGAGGACCATTCCCTCTATTCTTATCGGCTCGGTTCTCCTGGCAAGAACTATTGCCTGGTCGAGCCTTGCCTCGTGCTCGGCGTGAATCGTGAAGAGCGGGTCTCCCTCTTTGACCTTCTCGCCGACCTTGACGTAAAGCTCCAAGCCGGCTCCCTTGTCCTCGGGCGCTCCAGCGGCCCTTGCAATGGCAGTTATCGCCCTGTTGTCTATCGCGGTTACGTAGCCGCTCGTTGGGGCCGTAAAGGTGTAGGTCTTGTCGCCTATTGGAATCTCTTCAGGCTTGATGTTGGGGTCCCCTCCCTGGGCCTCGATGATTTCCTTCATCTTCTCCCAGGCTTTTCCGCTCTCGAGGATTTCCCTGGCCATCTTCTTGCCCATTCCTGCCGGAGCGACGCCGCCCATCTCAAGCAGGATTCCAGCCAGCCCGGTGGCCTTCTCGATGAGGCTTCCCGGTCCCTTGCCGGTCATCAGGGCTGAGAGTGCCTCCCTGGCCTCGAGAGCCGGGCCGACGGTGTGGCCTATCGGCTGGCCTCCGTAGGTTATGGCCACCTCGACGTACTGACCGAGCCTCTTGCCGAGCTCTATGAAGTCCCTCGCGAGCGCCCTCGCCTGCTCGACTGTCTCGACCTTGACGCCCTTTCCCGTTGGTATGTCTATGAGGACGTACTGGCTCCCCATGGCGTACTTCTTCGACATTATGCTCGCGAGCATCAGACCGGTGGGGTCAACGCTCAGGGCGCGCTCGGCTTTGATTGTGATGTCATCGGCGGGGGCGAGGTTCAAGGCCCCTCCCCAGACGAGGCACGCACCAACCTTTTCTACTATCCTCTTAATCTCATCGAGCTTGAAGCTCACGTTGGCGAAGACCTCGACGACGTCGGCCGTTCCCGCGGCGCTGGTTATGGCCCTTGAGCTGGTCTTTGGAATCGTTAGCCCCGCGGCGGCAACGATGGGCACGACGAGGATGTTGGTCTTGTTGCCCGGAACGCCTCCGATGCTGTGAACGTCCATTATCGGCTTTCTGTCAATGTCGAGCATGTCGCCGGTTTCGGCCATCGCTATTGTCAGAGCGGCAATCTCGTCCATGTCAAGGCCGTTTATCTCGAGTGAGGTAACGAACGCGCTTATCTCGATGTCCCTGAGCTTTCTGTCAACTATATCCCTGACTATGGCCTCAATCTCAACCTTACGGAGCTTTTCACCGTGCATCTTCTTCTTTATGTAGCGGACGCTCTCGGGGGTTCCTGAGGGGATAACAGTTACGACTTCCCCCTCAGAGAAGTTGTGAAGCTCAAGGATGTCCCTGCTGACCCCTATTTCTCCTCTCTCAAGGAGGTTGCTTATGACAACGCTTCCGTAAACAGTTTTTTTGCCGGCCTCTATCTTAACGAGGTCGTCGGGGTGGAGCTTCGCCTCCTTGGCGTCCTCCTCATTTATGAGAACCGAATACCGACCGCTGTAGAAGTCGAGAATCTTAACCTTGGCCTTCATTGGTCCCACCTCCTCGGTGAATTATCTCTCTGCTGAATGGGTTACTTAAAAGTTTTCGCGGAAAACACCGTTAAAAAGCCCTGGTGAAAAGAGCAAACTCATCAAAATTATGTAAAATCAGCTTGAAAGACTCTCACCGTAGCCGATTTGAGGCTGAACGTATCGCTCAAGCTCCCCGGTTCTGAGGAGAACCCTTATGATATCACCTGCGATTTCCCTAATGGGTCCGGGAACTATCCCCTGACCTTTGGTGTAGTATCCAACGACCTCGGCGATGGGGGCGCTGTAGAGCCTTCCATTAAAGACATAAATCCAGCCTCCCTCCATCTCGACTAACTTGTCCTTATACCCCAGCTTTACCTTCATAGCGCCCCCACCTCCAGAACATCCTTACACTGAAGAGTCTTTAAAGTTTAACGTCCCAAAAATGTTTAATAACAAAATGGGAATAAAAACGCTCAGAGGTTCTTGACCTCTTCGTCTATTGACTCTTCGAGGGTCTTCTCCCAGTCCTCGACGTCAAAGTTCTCCAGTTCTCCCTCAAGCTCCTCCTTGAGGCTCATAACACGCCTCTTTAAAGCGGTCTTGGTTTCTTCGTCGTAGACGACGTAGTACGGGTTGTTCCTGGCCGAGAAGTAGAGCATTAGCAGTATTATTATAATAACAATCAAAATCAGAATGATGCCGTAAATGAAGACCTCGTTCATCACTTCCTCCCTCCGAAGAGCGCCTTAAAGACTCTCTTAATCGGACTCTCCGGTTCGGGCGGCTCCCACTTGATGCCGGCCAGCTTTGCGGCGAGCTGTTTGATTGCTATCGCGGCTGGGCTGGTGGGGTTCTTGATAACCAAGGGAACACCGTATGCGCTTGCCCTCTTAACTTCTGGGTCTTCAGGAATCATCGCCAGAACAGGAACCTCGAGAATAGCCTCGATTTCCTCCTTGGTAAGCTCTGTCTTCTCGTTCGTCACCCTGTTGAGAACAGCTCCAAGCGGGAGTGTTCCGAGCTTCTCCGCTATGAGCTTTGTCTTAAGGGAGTCCGTAATTGCGGAGATTTCCGGATTGGTGACGATTATGAGTTCCTTACCTATGAGCAGTGCCGTAACTGACGTCATCTCAAGACCAGCTGGGGCGTCAATGAGAATAAAATCCGCCATCTGACTTATCTCTCTTATGAGCTGCCTGAGCCTTTCTGGTCTTGCCTTTTTGACTTTTTCAAGGCTGAGTCCACCGGGGATTACCTTGACGCCCGCTGGCCCCTCGTAGATTGCATCTTTGAGGTCAGCTTCCCCAGCTAGGACATCGTGCAGGGTTATTGGGATGTCCTCCATGCCGAGAACTAGACTGAGGTTTGCCATGGTTATGTCCGCGTCGAGGAGAATCACTTCCTTGCCGAACTGAGCTAAAGCAACACCTAGGTTTGCAACTGTCGTTGTTTTACCGGTTCCACCCTTTCCGGATGCAAAAACTATGGAACGCCCTTCCAAAGCCGACACCTCCAGATTAATGATGAACTTCACTTCGCCCGATTATAAGGTTTGTGAGAGGCTACTGCGTGGTACACCTATGGAAAACCTCCTTTTATCTTTTGCGGTCTCTTCCGGAAAAAGTAAAGGTGGAAAGGGGGCTTAGGCTTTCCCCGTTCCCTCTTTTTCAGCCTTCTTCTTGTACGCTTCTGCGGCTTCCCCAACGCTCTTGAATAGCTTGAGCATCTCCATTGGTAACGTGAGAACTATAACGTTGCTCTTGTCGCTCGCGACATCGCTTATGGTCTGTAGTGTCCTGAGCTGAAGGGCCATTGGATGCTCGCTGATAATCTCAGCGGCCTCACGGAGCTTTTCAGCGGCCTGCTTCTCGGCCTCCGCCAGGAGAATCCTCGCCCTTCTTTCCCTTTCGGCCTCCGCCTGCCTTGCCATTGCCTTCTGCATTCCGGCGGGTAACTCAACGTCCTTTATCTCAACCGT
Organism: Thermococcus sp.; assembly: GCF_027066465.1. Taxonomy (GTDB): domain Archaea; phylum Methanobacteriota_B; class Thermococci; order Thermococcales; family Thermococcaceae; genus Thermococcus. Next base: position 3,888 of record NZ_JAMONU010000149.1, on the reverse strand, counting down.
ACTGACCTTTATCCCCCACGGGTCGGTCGCTTCATCTATGATTTTCTGGAGTTGCATGTTGAGCTTCTCCCTCTCGCTAAGCAGTTCGTCGAGGTGCGCCTGTCCGATAACGCTTCTCAGCGTTGTTTGGGCAATCTGGCTGGTGGCCATGATGTAGTTGTTAACCTGAGTGACAGCCTTAACCGGGTCAACAACGCGGAAGTAAACCACCGCATTGACTCTAACGGGGACGTTATCCTTGGTTATAGTTTCCTGAACCGGAACGTCAAGAACCCTCGTGCGAAGGTCAACTATGACTGCCTTTTCGAAAATCGGTATGATGAAGAACAGTCCGGGACCCCTAGCACCGACGACCCTGCCGAGACGGAATATTACTGCCCTCTCGTACTCCTTAACTATCTTTATCGAGCTTGCAAGCAGAATCAAAACAAAAAGCAAAACTATCCCCAAAACTAAGGTACCCGCCGATACGGGCATTACTCCTCACCTCCATCCTCGAACTTTTCCACTATGAGGGTTAGACCCCTGACCTCGACGACCTTTACCCTCTCGCCGACCCTTATCGTTCTCCCATCCTTTGAGACGGCTCTCCATATTTCTCCGTGAACCTTGATTAGGCCCTCCGGGTCGAGGTCCTCGATTACCCTGCCGACCTCGCCGACCATCTCCTCCTTTCCGGCCTTGGGCTTCCTTCTATGTGCCCGAACGACGGCGGCCATTCCAAAGAGGAAGAACACGCCGAGCAGGATTCCCATAACGATTATCGCAACTCTGAGGAGCGCGAACGTTGTATGGCTCACGAGGTATACACCCCCACCGCCCTTTCCAAAGAGCATCAGGCCTCCGAGCACGAACGTCACCACGCCCGCTATCGTGAAGAGTCCGAACGTCGGCGTCAGGGCCTCGGCTATGAAGAAGACCATTGCGAGGATTATAAGGAGAAGACCCGCAGTGTTGTAGCCAAAGTATCCAAGTCCGATGATTCCAAGCACGAGCAGGATGGCCCCTATTGTTTCGGGAACGTGCCAGCCGGGGGTTAAGAAGCCGAATATGAGCCCCAGTATGCCGACGTTGAGGAGTATGTACGCAATCGCGGGGTTGGAGAGGTAGCTTATAATGATGTCGCTTATTGAGGGACCTATCTCACGAGTTTCAACGTTCGTGAAGTTGAACGTGACGTAGCCCCTGTCGGCGACCGGGATTTTGGTCTTCATTCCGTTGGCCTTCTTCAGCAGGTCGGGGACGTTGCTAGCTATAACCTCAATCACGTGGGCTTTTAGAGCCTCCTCGGGGGTTAGGCTGAGGTCCTCGGTAACAAACTTCACGGCAGCTGTGACGTTTCTGCCGCTTTCCTCCGCGAGCGAGCGCATGTAGGCCGTGAAGAAGTTCCGGATTTTGGCGGGGGCGCGGATTATACTGCCGTTGGGAGCGTAGCCGAGGATAGGCTCGCAGGCTCCTATGCTCGTCCCGGGGGCCATTGCTATCAGGTGCGACGCCATAGCTATGTAAGTGCCGGCGGATGCCGCTATGGCCCCCTTCGGGTAGACGTAGATGATTACCGGCACAGTTGAGTTCTGGATAAGGGAAACGATGCGCATCATCGCGTCGCCCTGTCCGCCGGGGGTGTTGAGTTCTATTATCAGCGCCTCGGCGTTGTGGTCCTCGGCGGTTTTGATGTAGCGGGCGAACTGGTCGGCGGTGTACTGGGTTATCGTTCCGGTGATTTTGGCAACGTAAACAACGTTCTTCTGGGCTGAAACGCTTGGCAGGAGTAGCAGAACAAGGAATGCTGCTAGGACTACTGCTCCCCTCCGCATGGCCATCTCCACCCCAGATACAACTTTAAAGTTTAAATCCTTTGCCTTACCCTTAGGAGTTACCATATGGCCTGAAAAGAACTGAACTCAAACCGGGGAAAGGATAATATACTCGGCGCGCAAAAGTCCTACCATGCAGGTCTCGAAGCTGTACGCACTCTTCAGGGTCGAAAAAGAGAGAAAACTTGAACTTGCCCGGGAGATTGTCAGGGAGCTTGCCCGCTACTCTCGGGAGGAACCCTTCTGGGAAGCCGTCCGGAAGCTCGACCTTAAACCGGAGCACGTCAAGGAGGTAATGCTCTTCCTTGAGGAGAACGGGGAAATCGAGATAAGGCGCTCCTCCGACGGAAAGAGGCTATGGGTCCTGACCCTAAGGGATATAAGGCGCAACCCCATAAAGCTCGACCGATGGTTAGCGTTGAAAAAACCGCAAAGGAAATGATACGCAACGGCACCTGGGCCTTCAGGGACGGCACGTTCTACCAGGTCCTGAGGCTGAGCAACGGGAAGACCGGAGTGGTCGCCTACGACGGGGACTTCCGCTTCCCCGAGGACTGGGGAAAGGGCGAGAGGAAGGAAGCGAGGAAAAAGCTAACTTTCGTTCTCGGCCTCGACACGGATTTGGATTCTTTCTACGCCGAGATAGGTGATTCTCCCTTCGCGTTCCTCATCAAGGAGTTCTACGGTCTAACTATTCCCGCATCGCCGAGTCCATACCAGGCCCTCGTCGAGGTGATAGCTCAGCAACAGGTTAACTACGAGTTCGCCCAGCGGACGATTAGGAACCTCGTCAAACTCGCCGGGGAACCCGTTGGAGAGCTCTACGCCTTTCCGAGCGCCGAGCGGATTGCAAGGCTGAGCGAGGAGGAGTTAAAGGAGGTCAGACTTGGTTATAGAGCGGGCTACATAAAGTCCCTCACTGAGCTTTACCTGAAGGGTGAGCTGAACCTCGAACTCTGGGACCGGGACGTTGATGATGCTATCAAATACCTCACGAGGTTCCGCGGGATAGGGAAGTGGAGCGCGGAGCTGTTCCTTGCTTACGGCCTGAGGAAGAACGTCTATCCTGCCGGGGACCTCGGCCTTAGGAGGGGACTCGCGAAGATTTTCGGCAAAAGGCTGAAAGAAGTTAAAGAAAGGGACGTTAGGGAAATCATCGAGCCCTATGGAAGGTGGAAGGGGCTTCTGGCCTTTTACATCCTCTGCTACGATAGGAAGACCGAGATGGAGAGGAGGACGAGATGAGCGATATCATGATTATCCTGCCCCGCGAGAAGTTCAAATCCCTGAAGGGAAGGGACGTTAGGGCCCTAATCGAGGAGAACCTTCCCAAAGTCGAGGAAACACTCAGAGCCGAGCGGGAAGAGTTCCTTCGGGAGAAAATTGGGAAGCTCGAGGAGAAGTTCCAGGAAATGGAGAACCAGCTCGAAGAGCTGAGGGAGTTCTACGAGAAGGCCCTTCGGGACAAGGAACTCCTGACGGCCGAGCGCAATAAACTGAGAAAGGAAAACGAGGAGCTGAGGAAAAGGCTCGAAGAGAGGAGAAGTTCACAAACTGTGAACGACTCGTTCACGGAGCGTGAACTAAGATGAAGCTCACAATCAAACCTGATAGGGGCTTTGGAAAGGTTGAGGTCGAGCTCGGCGAGCTCTCGGACGAGATTGAGAAGCTCGCGGAGCGCTACAGCGTTCCCCCGGAACGGGTCATTGAGATAGCACTCGCCGGGGAGTTCAGGGAATCGAAGGGAGAGCTCGAGGAACTCGAGAGAAAGGTAGAAGAGCTTGAAAAGAAGGTCTGGAGGCTCGAAAGGGAATACGCCCCACTCCGCTACAAGGCCTACGGCCTGAGCGAGGACAACAAAATCCTCGCAATCGAGCTCTCCGGCCTGATAGCGGAAAACAACGGGCTGAGGCGCTTCTTGAGGCTCCCCCCGAACAGGAACCTTGAGCTGAGAAAGCTTATATCCTACTACCTTCAAGGTTGAAGCGCGGATGATGACAGCGAATTGCACTGATGTTGATGACGAGGACTGGCCCTGACGCCGTCCCGGGCCGGCCGTGAGGAATCCAAG
>NZ_JAMONU010000148.1 GCF_027066465.1 Thermococcus sp. | reverse complement strand
TCTGGGAGGAAGAGGGCGTTTACGTCATTCGGGAGGTCTTCACGGGGGTTACGACTCAGGGGGAGACAATAGAGGAGGCAATTGAGAACCTCAAAGAGGCCGTTGAGCTGTACCTTGAGGAGTTTCCGGAGCTGAGCTTCACAAAGAGTTAAAAGCTGGTACGTTGATGGGAGTCCTGAGACTTGCTCAAATAAGCAAGGAGGACTTTATCAAAGCGCTGGAAGACCCATAGGTGATGCTCATGGCGAGGGATGAAGTGAGGAGAATCCTTCCAGCGGATATAAAGCGAGATGTACTGATTAAGGACGAGAAGGCCGAGACGAACCCGAAGTGGGGCTTTCCGCCGGAGAAGAGGCCGATGGAGATGCACATGCAGTTCGGCATAATCAACCTTGACAAGCCACCGGGGCCGACGAGCCATGAGGTTGTCGCGTGGATTAAGAAGCTCTTCAACCTGAGCAAGGCCGGCCACGGCGGAACCCTCGACCCCAAGGTCAGCGGCGTCTTACCGGTTGCCCTTGAGAGGGCCACGAGGGTCGTTCAGGCGCTCCTTCCTGCCGGTAAGGAGTACGTAGCTTTGATGCACCTTCACGGTGACGTTCCCGAGGACAAAATCCTTGCCGTTATGAAGGAGTTCCAGGGCGAGATAATCCAGAGGCCACCGCTGAGGAGTGCCGTAAAGAGGCGCCTGAGGACGAGGAAGGTCTACTACATCGACGTGCTCGAGATAGACGGCAGGGATGTGCTCTTCCGCGTTGGCGTCGAGGCGGGAACGTACATACGTTCGCTGATTCACCACATAGGCCTAGCTTTGGGCGTTGGAGCGCACATGGCCGAGTTGCGCCGTACTAGAAGTGGTCCCTTCAAGGAGGACGAGACGCTGGTGACGCTCCACGACTTGGTGGACTACTACCACTTCTGGAAGGAGGACGGCATTGAGGAGTACTTCAGGAAGGCGATACAGCCGATGGAAAAAGCAGTTGAACATCTGCCCAAGGTGTGGATAAGGGATTCGGCCGTTTCTGCCGTAACGCACGGCGCTGACTTGGCCGTTCCGGGAATAGTCAAGCTCCACAAGGGCATAAAGAAGGGTGACCTCGTTGCGATAATGACCCTCAAGGATGAACTAGTTGCCCTCGGGAAGGCGATGATGACGAGCGGTGAGATGCTCCAGAGGAGCAAGGGCATAGCGGTTGACGTTGACAAGGTCTTCATGCCGAGGGACTGGTATCCGAAGCTGTGGTAACGAAAGACAAGGGGGCTCCGCCCCCTTATCTCTCTGTACTCTCAAACCCCCGGAGTGGGGCTTCGCCCCACAACCCCATTTTCTTCCAAATCTCCGGGGGGCTAACGCCCCCACACCCCCAGAAAACTTTGCCAAGCAAAGTTTTTTGAATTATTTTTCTCCTCAATGGGTCAATTTTGAAGGCGAGAAGATTGATTCCTTGACCGTGCTGGCCCTCCTGAACCTTTATTAAACGTTTTAGCGTATCGTAGCAAGGTGGCGTGTATATGAGCTGGAAGGACCCTCGTCTCCTCCTAAACTTTCTTCTCGGGACGGTTTTT
>NZ_JAMONU010000147.1 GCF_027066465.1 Thermococcus sp. | reverse complement strand
CTGGGACATCAAGAAGAAGCCCCTCAAGGTCGCCATAGCGGAGGTGATGGGCAAATGAGGAGGCACTACCTCCTGTCCATTGGGGGGCTGACGGCCCTCTCATCCCTCGTGCTGTCCCTCCTTTTCCTGTACTCCTTCTTCGGCTGGGGTGCAGAGTTCGGCATAGCCCTGATTCTCGCGGTGGCGTCCCTTCTTTGGGAGTCGCTGGGGTACATCTTCCTGGCGTTCGTTGGGCTTCTACTGGTCTACCACAGGGTCGGCGGCATCTTCGGTCTGACGGCGCTGGTGTTCGCTATATGCGCCGTTGAGGGCCTTTACCTCCCCAAGAGGAACGCCCCGCTGGAGCACTACTACGTTCTCTTCGGGGGAACCTTCCTCGCGGTGCCGGTCTACTACTTTGCCTACGTTCTGTCCTTCTATACGCCGAGCTTCGTCAACACCGAGGTTGCGGCGCTCTTCGCGGTTTTGCTCTACGTTCTAATCTATATCATCATCAAACGCTGATGCTCCAGCTTCCCTTCTTTTTCAAAACCTCGCGCGCCCTCTTAAGGCCGAGCTTTGCGCACTCGTCCAGTCCCTTCCCCTTTACGAGTCCCGCTAAAAAGCCCCCTGCGAATGCATCGCCAGCGCCGGTGGGGTCGATTTCCCCTTCGACCGGCAACGCCGGAAACTCGCGGAAGCTTCCGTCGTAGACCAGAACCCCCTCCCTGCCTCGCGTTACAACAACAAGCCTCGCTCCCCACGAGTACAGTTCCTCAGCGGCTTTCCTCACGTCGTTAAGGCCTGTGATGAGCTTCGCCTCCCTTTCGTTTGGAAAAACGATGTAGCTCCTCGAGACAAGCTCCCTAACGAGGTCTGGCTTTCTCCGGTAGTCCTCATAGTAAGTTGGGTTAAAATCTATGCTTATCCTCTTCCCTTCCAGCCTATCGACGACCTTCAACTGTTCCTCCGGTGGAATCGGGGCTATGTGGAAGAGCTTCGCCTTCATGTAGTCCTCGGGAATCGGCGTCTCGCCCATTCTCTTTGCAACGCCCATCTCGACCGGCGACTCGACGCTTCCATCGGGTTTGTAGATGACCCAGATGTGAATAGTCTTTCCGGGCAGGATTTGAACCCCCCGAGTGTCAACGTACTGGGAAAGCCTCTCAAGCCACTCCCTCGGAAAATCCTCACCAATCTTCGTGACGAGGCCAACCTTGGCACCGGCGAGAGAGGCGGAAGTAGCAACGGCCGCCGCGGCCCCGCCGGGCATCCCGATTCTCCTCCCATCCGGAAAGACTATCGTGTCTATTGAAACGTGACCGAGAACAACCAGCTCGACCATTCTATCACCACCTTCATTCGATTGGAAGGGTTACGTCGTCTTGGGTTTTAAGCCAAACGGTGGAATTGGATACGTGGTAAGTGGTTACAACTCAATAGACACGGCTAAAATTGAAACATAGTGAGTTGTTTATGGTGGACTAGTATTACCAAAAGATTTTTATGAGCTTTTATCAATGATTTATGCAAATTCGTGGGGATTACACAGAATTCGGTGGGAGACATGCCAAGGGGTATCTTCGGTGTGGCCTCTATAATCTTTGTGCTCTTACTGCTTTTTCTTCCGGTTATCTCGGCCGATTGCTCGCCGTACAGTATCTATTCCGTAGATTCAATAGGCACTATCAACGGCTGGCTTCTCCTTGAAATCGGAGAGAACACGTACACCTGCGAGATGATAGCTGGGGAGTGGACGCCCGTGCTGGTGGGTATGCCGAATGAATATTACATCCTCACCGACGGGAGCAAGACCGTCTTTCTTGGGGGTACAGAGATTGGCCGGGAGACCTTCCTCGGTTTCGTGAACAGGACGCTTTACGTTCTAACCGTCAACAGGACTCACGTCCCGTACAAAAACGTGACAATCACGATTGAAGGCGTGCCCCACAACTTCACGCTCCTCAAGAACGTGACAGTGAAGACGCTTTACCGGTTCACTGGAACATGTTTGGAAAACGTTTCAACGTGTAGAATAGCCTCGTATCCCAGCGGAACGGAAACAAACACCTGCAGGGGACTCATGTGGAACATCTCTACATTTAAACTTCCAAGGAAATCCCTTCAGGGTGTTCCGGTAATGGTCAAGAACGGAACCGTTGAGGTATTCGGAGGAAACTACACCCTTATGCTCCCAGAATGGGTCAATGCTTCAACCCTAAAGCTGGAGGCGTTTAAGGCAAAGCACGGGGTTGTTCTGATTAACATGGAAGTAATCAAAGTTCCCGCAGGGGAGAGTGTTGAGGACATCCCCCTACTTTTCCTTGTTTATGGCAAAACAGTTCGTTCACCTAAATTCATTGATTTGGGAAAGTTCGTCTGCGCCAAAGGTGGTGCGAATACTACCAATTCAACTGCTATCTCAGTAGTTGAAAATAAGAGCAAAAAGAGCATCTGCGGACCTGCTTTCCTTGTCCTACTTGGGACAACTGCTCTCTTTGCAGAAAAAACATTGAAGAGGGTGAGAAAATGTCCCGAATAATGATTGGTTTCCTTATTTTCATCCTTTCAATGTCAATAGTTCCATTTCATAGGTTTTCTGTCTCCAGCACCCGGACCTTCCAGGCCTATCAAATCACCATCGAGGGACTTAGACCCTACAGTATTGGAATTTTGCCATACTTCATTATCATGGTGAAACCCTACTGGCGGGTGAACGGCTCTTCCCCCGGCGAATATCACCTCCTCTACACTGCGTACCCCTCTTATCACAACATTACCAACTGGACTTTTGAGTACGTTAACCTGACGAACCTCCCCGGAGTCACTCACAGGCTCGGAAACGTGACGTTACCCTGGCCGACGAACAACTTCACAATCTTCTCCTACGATGGCTTCCCAATAATCCACTGGCAGGCAGAAAACGGGACGATTAACAACTACTTTTGGATATGCAACTACACAATACCTGTGATCGTTCCGCACTACACGAAAAATTCCCCGTTGATTGGACGCTTGGAGAGAAACTACATGGTTTTCAACGGCTCAAACACAACCCTCAAAATTCCGGCGAGGGAACTATTGAAGTACTACCCGGAGCAGTTCCTGAACGACCTCGGGGGAGTCCTCTACAGGGACGTGGTTTACATCTGGAACTCAACAACGGCCTCATACCGGGTAATTCATAGAGAAGCCCTTCTCATTTATCCTCTCCGCTTAAGTTACTGGAAAGACAAGGGAAAAGTTTACGTTGGCGTTGACTTTTCGAAGGGCGTTGAATTGAATGCCAATCAATCCATTCCAATCCTCCTGTATTCGAAGGGAAAGTTAAAACTCCTCGTGGACGTTCTAAAACTAATCACCCCACAGGGCGACCCCCTTAGAAACCTAGAGAATCCAGTCATCGCAATGACATCCCAAAGGTGGATAACACCCCTACCAGCACACGAGTTTTTTGAAAACTTCTCCCAGTACTACAAACTCCATTTCTCCATTGTATCAAACGGCACTTCCGCAGTGCTCACAATTGAAAGGAACGATACTTTTCTCACAGAGGGCGGAGCACTCATGGAATTTCCCCCAGCACCTATCCCCTATCTTGTCGTGAACGGTGTTCCGAGGTTTTTGAACCTTTCACCCACTGTCAGGCAGTTCAACCTCTCGGAATGGTGGCTTTACGAGTTTAAGTTTAGTGTCTGGAAGAATCACTACGAACTCCTCTGGGAGAAGTCCCCTCCAGTTATAAACTCCTCAATCGCTTATTATCTTAACGGAACATGCTGGAGGTTAATTGACAACTTCCACAGCTCTTCCGGCTTCGTCACCAACGGAACCGTTGAAGGGAAATACATGGTCTTCCGGTTTAATAGCACTACCCTGAGAATTCCGCTAAAGGAGTTAGCGAAGTATTACCCACCAAAGGTTTGGGGGTGGAAGTTTACCGCGGCAAAAGACGGAAAAGGCTACTTGATAATCCCCACCGCAGGATTCGACTACGGTGGGCGTTTTACTTTTGGAGGAGTAATCCTTGGCTGGAGCGATATTCTTCTGCCCGTTGACAATTCCTCCGGCGTTTACGCTCTTTATTACGTGAACGGGAATTTAAAGCCGGTTTTTGATTTGCTCAGACTCATGAGTCCGCAGGGAGATTTGGTTAGAGGCTTGCCAAACCCATACCTTAATTCGAGCGTAACCTTTGGATTGTGCAGTTCCAGGGCACAAAAGTTAGAGCATACGAACACTTCAACGGTGGGGGTTATGGAAACAACTACTCCAACTTCAACAGACACAAAAGAAAAAGCCATCTGCGGACCCGGATTTGTGGTTCTTTTGGCGGTTCTTGGTCTGGTGACAGTGAGAGGCTTGAGGGGGTGGTAGGGTGTCCCGATGGAAGGCCAGTACAGCTCTCATCGTGTTGCTATTGCTCATCATTTCCGGGCTAGCATCGGGTCAGGAAGTTTATGAAGTTCAGTACTCGGTTGTTTCCGGCGGACGGGATGCACTCATACACCTGCTCATTCTCACGTACGTTCCGTACTGCCCTCCTCTGTCCGGAATAGACTGCGCCAACGCAACAATGGGGGAAGTCCTCGGAGGAGACGAGTACCTCCTCTACTTCAACGGCTCCCGGCTGTACCTCCTCAACTTCACACCGGCGCTTAAAACGCCCTATCAGACCTATAACGGGGCGGTTTTCATAAACGGGAGCTGGTATATCAACATCACGGCGTATCCACAGAACGCCTCGCCCGACGAGTCCATTAGGGCGGTTTACTACTTCAACCCCCGCAGGTTCTGCGTTGAGAAAACGAACTTGACGTGGTCCGAGCTTCCCCACGGTAAACCCGTTGACGAGATAGACGGCTGGCGGATTGAGCTTCAGTCTTCGAGCTTTGAGAAGTGGGGCTACGCGAACGTGAGCGACGTCTGGGTAACGATGAGCAGGGACGCCCTGAAGTGGTCGCCCGGCCCAACTGAAGTCGTCAATTCGAGCCGTTTTCCGATTTATTTCATCCTTAGAAGAGGTAACAGGGTTAGAAACGTTACCCTGGTTTACCTGAATCTCAATATAACCAGACCGGATTTCAGGGTTCCACCCAACACTTCGGTGCCTGGGTATTGGTTTCCGAGGGATGTTAAAATTGTAAACGTGACCGTTTGCAACTCGGCTGGTTTACATGTCAAGTTTCCCGTAACGGGTCTCAGGGTCATTAAGGCCTATCCGGGAGGAGAGGGTGTTCTCCTTGTTGTTGGTTATGAGGTTCTTAGTCCGGGAATGTGCCCGGGGAATCCGTTCAACTGCACCCTCGTTCCCGACATGGTTTCCAGCTATCTCTTTTACGTTTCCTCCAGTGGGCCGTATTTCCTCGGCGCCTATCCTGAAGAACCTGTTGTGAAGTTTGAAAACGGCTTGTGGAGGCTTAAGCTTCGCCTCTGGAACGGTAGCGTTGAGAACGCGACCTTTAATCCCACCTGTCTCAATGACTCAAACGTTAGTCCCGTTGAAGTGCCGAAAGTTCCCATTGAGTGGACTTCCGTGAAAGTCGGGAACTTCACGGTGAGCTATCCTGCAGAGTTCTTGGGCTATTCTTGGGGCTGTAACTGCACTTTGGAAATTCAAAATAGAAAGATTCTAAGGGTTCTCCCGTACGTTCCCTTTGCTGTAGGGGTGAACGGAAAGTTCTACCCCCTGTTCGAACCTGCCCGAGTGACCTCCCAGCCCGTTCCACCAAAGGTTAGCTTGAGCTTTGGTTCTCTAGCAAGCACCGCTCCGGGAGAAACGAAGACCAAAACCATCTGCGGGCCGGGCCTCGTTACCCTCCTCGCCGTTACCGCCGTTGCCTTGAGGCGTTTAAGAGATACGGCTGAGTAAATCCCTTCCAACGGCTTCGTTTAGATGGCTGTCGAAAAAGATTAAAAAGTTCGGCTTCCAAAATCTCCCGGTGATGAACATGGAGAGCGTCTTCCAGAACGAGACGATTAAAGAGATTCTGGCTAAATACAGGAGGATATGGGCAATCAATCACGCCCAGAGCGTCCTCGGCTGGGACATGGAGGTCAACATGCCCAGGGAGGGAATCCTTGAGAGGAGCGTTGCGCAGGGCGAGCTTTCTGTTCTGGGCCAGGAGTTCCTCCTCAAGCCGGACTTCGTCGAGCTCGTCGAGAAGGCCAAGGGCTTAGAGGACCTCAACGAGTACGAGCGCGGTGTCGTCAGGGTTCTCGACCGCTCGATAAGAATCAGCAGGGCCTTCCCGCCCGAGTTCCTCAGGGAGATGAGTGAAGTCACGAGCCAGGCAACGAAGGCCTGGGAGGAGGCTAAGAGGACCAACGACTACTCCAAGTTCGAGCCCTGGCTCGACAGGATAATCGATTTGGCGAAGCGCGCCGCTGACTATCTCGGCTACGAGGACGAGCCCTACGATGCCCTCCTTGACCTGTACGAGGAAGGCCTCACAACCAGGGAAGTCGAGAGGATGTTCGAGAAGCTCGAGAAGGAACTAAAGCCCCTCCTCGAGAAGATAATGGAGGAAGGCAAAGTCCCCCAGAGCCACCCGCTCGAGAAGGAGAAGTATGAGAGGGAGCAGATGGAGAGGGTGAACCTTTGGATTCTCCAGAAGTTCGGCTTCCCGCTCGGTGTCCGCTCCCGCTTGGACGTCTCCGCCCACCCGTTCACGACCGAGTTCGGAATCAGGGACGTGAGGATAACCACCAGATACGAGGGCTACGACTTCAGGAGGACGATACTGAGCACCGTCCACGAGTTCGGTCACGCCCTCTACGAGCTCCAGCAGGACGAGCGCTTCATGTTCAGCCCCATAGCCGGCGGCGTCTCCCTTGGAATCCACGAGAGCCAGAGCAGGTTCTGGGAAAACATCATCGGTAGGAGCAGAGAGTTCGCGGGGCTAATCTACCCCGTCCTGAAGGAGAACCTGCCCTTCATGGCCAACTACACGCCGGAGGACGTCTACCTGTACTTCAACATCGTTCGCCCGGACTTCATCAGGACTGAAGCAGATGTCGTCACCTACAACTTCCACATACTCCTACGCTTCAAGCTCGAGAGAATGATGCTCAACGAGGGCGTTAAGGCCAAGGATTTGCCGGAGCTCTGGAACGAGGAGATGGAGAAGCTTCTCGGCATAAGGCCGAAGACCTACGCCGAGGGAATCCTCCAGGACATCCACTGGGCGCACGGAACGATAGGCTACTTCCCGACCTACAGCATCGGAACGCTCCTCGCGAGCCAGCTCTACTACCACATGAAGAAGGACATCCCGGACTTCGAAGACAAGGTTGCCAAAGCGGAGTTCGAGCCAATCAAGGCCTGGCTGAGGGAGAGGATACACCGCTGGGGAAGCATCTACCCGCCGAAGGAGCTCCTCAGGAAGGCCATCGGCGAGGAGCTGAACCCGGACTACTTCATCAGGTGGGTGAAGGAGAGGTATCTTTGAGTCTTTCCTCAACTTCCTCTTTTTGCCCGTAATTCAAAAATCGAAAACCGAGCTACTACTCTAACGGTTCCCCAATCCACGCAACGGGCTCGACCTCTATCGCGACCACGCCGTACTTCTTCTCCTTCTCCTCGGAATAAAAGCGCCTGTAGACCTTAACGCCCTCCTCGATGCTCTTCACTCCCGGCAGGACGTTCTCAAGGCCCTCCTTCTCCAGCATCTCTCTGAAGGAGGAATAAACCCTCAGGTCCTTCACGACGCAGACGAGCTTGTTCTCGAAGACTATCTCGTCGCCCGGCTTTATGGCCTGCCTCTTCTCGTCGTACAGGCGACCTTCCACCTTCTTCCTGCCCTCGGCTATCGCCTTTAGGTACTCCTCCTGAAGGCCCATCTTCCACCTCATGCTCCCACCTCACAGCAACGTCCTAATCAGGCTCGGGCTGACCTTTATGAGCTTTGCGAGGAGCTTGGGCCT
>NZ_JAMONU010000146.1 GCF_027066465.1 Thermococcus sp. | reverse complement strand
TCGGTCTTCCTCCCAAGATACGGGAAAGAGGTAAGAGGGATAAGCAGAAAAGAAGCCCTCGTTCTCGTTGGTGCCGCCGTTCTCGGCTTGATACTCGGCCAGTACCTCTTCGTGTACTCAGTTTCGCTCGTCGGCTCGCCGATAGCCGCCCCAGTCTCAGCAATAAACCCGGTAATAGCCTCTCTGCTTGCGGTTCTTCTCCTCAGGGAGAGGCCGAGCGCCAGAATATTCGAGGGACTGACCCTAGCGGTTCTCGGGGTTGTTCTCATATCCATCGGCTAAAGCTTTTAAGCCCTCAGTCCTACTCTTCATCGCCGACAGCGAGGGGACATTACCCCTCGCACGGGCTCGGTCTTCCCGCCTCCGCGAGGTGGTCGGGTTCAATGAGCGGAGCGTGCTCACGCCGAGCCCACAGGGCCGGGAGCATCCACCCGCGTGAGCGAATGAGCGCGGGTCTCTGTGCCCGGCCCACAAGCCGATTTTAGGAAAGTTTTTAACTCCCACACCGCTTTTAATAACCGGTGGTTATTTGTGGTAGTAATCCCCAGGCCCATTGACCCCAGAGAAATCAAGCGAATTCGAAAGGAACTCGGCATAACTCAGGAGGAGCTCGCCAGAAAGGCCGGAGTGACGCAGGCTTACATAGCGAAGCTCGAGGCCGGTAAAGTTGACCCGAGGCTCTCAACGCTGAACCGAATTCTCCAGGCATTACTTGAGTGCAAGAAGGCCCAGCCCAGGGCAAAAGACGTTATGTCTTCTCCCGTTATATCCGTGAAACCCTACGAGACCGTTGAAAAAGTAATAAAACTTATGAACGAGCACAACATCTCCCAGATTCCTGTTATCTCGGGAAACAAGGTTGTTGGGTCCGTTACGGAAAGAACCCTCGTCAGGAAGAGCCTTGAATATGAGGACATCTACGGGAGGAAGGTCATGGAGGTCATGGAGGAGCCGTTTCCGATAGTCAACGAGGATGAGGATTTGGAAGTCGTGAAGTACCTTCTCGAGGACAACCCCGCAGTTCTCGTTCAGAACAGGGAAGGCAAGATAGTTGGCATCATCACGCGGGTTGACCTCTTCAGGGTTGGCAGAACCCAGGGTGGCAATATTATCCAACAATCTTAAATACCCTTGGCCCACACCCTTCTTGGACAAAACGTCCAGGTGGTAGACATGAGAAGGACAGCCTTCTTGATAATCCTCATACTGCTCGGGGCCGTCGTGGCGTCGGGCTGTATATCCTCCAGCAACACAACAAGTCCCACGAAAACCACGGCTCCTCCGCAGACTTCAACCACCTCAAAGACGACCTCCACAACCCACACAACGTCAAGCGTCCAAGAGCAGAAGCCCTATTATCCGATAACGATTAAGGATTTCGCCAACAGAACAGTTACGATAAAATCCGAACCCAAGCGAGTCGTTTCCCTTGCCCCGAGCATAACGGAGGACCTCTACTACCTCGGCGTTCTCAACAGGGTCGTTGGGGACACAGGTTACGAGGACTGGCCTCCCGCGGTTAAAAACATAACGAAGGTTGGCGGCTACGGAGCCTACGCCAGCCTTGAGAAGATTGCCGCACTCAAGCCGGATTTAATTATAGCGGACGATGCCGTCTTCTACAAGAAGGGCTACCTCCAAGACCTTGAGAAAATCGCTCCCGTTATTATAATCGCTCCCAAGACCCTAGACCAGATACCGAAGGCAATAGAACTCCTCGGAAAGGTTTTCAACAGGGAAGACCGGGCGAAGGAGGTCGTAGATGAGTTCAATGCTGAGGTCAGTGCCATGAAGGAGCTCATGAAGAACCAGCCCAAAGTCAAGGTCTTCTACGTCGTTTGGAACAAACCTCTGATGACCGCCGGGGGGAACACCTTCATAAGCGACGTTATCAGCATAGCCGGCGGCATCAACATCTTCAACGACACCAAGAACTGGCCCCAGGTCAGCGTTGAGGAGGTCATAGCGAGGAATCCGGACGTAATAATCCTGACGCCCCACTGCGGCATGACCATTGAAGAGGCCTACAAGCTCTTTGCCGGAACCAAGGCCGTTGAGGAAGGACACGTCTACATGATTGAAAACCAGAACGACCTGATACATCCCAGCCCGAGAATTATACGGGGAATAGAGACTATGGCAAAGCTTCTCCATCCAGACGCGTTCAAGACGAAGTACCCGCTTACAATCAAGGACATGATGAACAGAACCGTAACGATTCCAAAGGAGCCGCAGAGAATCGTCTCGCTTGCACCGAGCATCACGGAGACCATATTCTATCTCGGAGCCGGCGACAAGCTCGTTGGCGTTACGAAGTACGCCGACTGGCCTCCCGCGGTTAAAAACATAACGAAGGTTGGCGGCTACGGGGCCTACGCTAATCTGGAGGAGATAGCAAAGCTCAAGCCGGATTTGATTATAGCGGACAACGCCGTCTTCTACAAGCAGGGTTTCCTCGAGAGCCTGGAAAAGATAGCACCGGTCGTAATCGTCAATCCCAAGAGCATAAACGGAATCTATGAACAGATTGAACTGCTCGGAAAGATACTCAACAGAGAGGAGCAGGCTGCTCTTGTGATAGCCGAGATGAAGGCCCAGATAAGCTACATCGAGAGCCTCGTTGCGAACCAGAGCAGGCCGACTGTCATGTACCTCGTCAGCACATACAACGGCTACTGGATAGCCGGAAACGACACCTTCGCAAACAGCATCATCCAGATAGCTGGAGGAAGGAACGCCTTCGCAGACATTAAGGGCTGGAAGGCCGTCAGCGAGGAGGAAATCATTGCAAGAAACCCGGACGTTGTAATAATAGCTTCAGCCTACGTCAACCCGAAGATATTCTGCTCCGGCCCGCTCTCCACGATAAAGGCGGCAAAAACCGGCAGAGTGTACACGGTCAGCGACCCCAACGTCTTCCAGAGGCCCAGCCCGAGGATTGTGCTCGCAATCAGGGAGATGGCCGAACTGCTCCACCCACAGGTCTTCAAGTACCAGCCACAGCCCCTCGTCTGCTCCGCCAACACAACCGCCAACGCGACCGGCTGATTTTTAAGCTCCTCCCCTTTTCTTTGTTCGGTGATGGCATGGAGAGGAAAACAGTCTACAGAATCCTGCTCGTGATTGTGATAGTTCTGGCGGTGATATTCACGCTTGGTGTTATTGGCATCGTCCCCTTCGTCTGGAGCGAGTACATAACCGTCTTTATGGTAATCCTGTTCTTCGTCCTCAGGTTCAGTAAAGGCGCTCAATCCTCGTAACCGAGAGGTAAACGAAAACCATCGCAAGCAGAACCAGAACGAGGAGAGCGTAGAGTGGATTTACGACGTCGTAGTAGTGGAGCATTGCGAAGCGCAGGCCGTCAACGGCATAAGTCATCGGGGTGAGTAAGCCAACAGCTATGAACCACCTCGGGAAGAGCAGGAGGGAGACTATTGCCCCGCTCGTGAACATCATGGGCAGCCTTATGAGATTTAGCCACGTCATTGCGTTTATCGGGTTCTCAACGACGAGGGAAACGTAGAGACCGAGGGCGGAGAAGGCAACGGCCGAGAGAACCAGATAGACCGCGAGGAAAGGAATGCTCCAGATTGGATAAACCATGAAGAACCTCAGAAAAAGCAGGCTCACAAGGCCGACGAAGAGTCCGAAGATGGAACCGGTCAGAACCTTCGCGAGGACAATTTCAAGGTAGCTCACGGGCGCAACGAGGAGCCTCTCAAACGTCCTTAGCCTTCTCTCGAAGATTACCGAAGAGGAAACGAAGGAGGTCGTGCCGAAGAGGACCGAGATGGTCAGCAGGCCGGGGGCGAGGTGGTCAACGTCCCCGAAGCGCACCGCGAAGGCCAGCGTGAAGACGAGCGGAAAAACGACGCCCCAGCTTATTGAACCGGGCTTCAGCAGGTACTCCCTCAGCTCCTTCTCCGCTATTGTTAGGACTTTCAAAGGGGACACCCCCGGCACGGGCACTTGGTCAGCTCGACGAAAACGTCTTCAATTCCGGGAATCTCGGTGCACAGGGAGGTAACCCTGAAGCCGAGCTCAACCTTGAGCGAGCACAGCTCCTCCAGAAAGCCGTCAAGATTATCGACCTCGAAGACGAGCTTCCCCTCCTCGAAGGAAGGATTGTAGCGTTCAAGGGCCCTCAGAAGGGATGAGCTCATGGGCTCGACCGAGAGTCTAACGACGGTTTTTCTCCCAACCAGCTTCGCGAGCTCGCTCCTCTTACCCTCAGCGACTATCCTTCCGGCCTTCATTATCGCTATCCTCTGGGGAATCGTCTCGGCCTCAACCATGTTGTGGGTCGTTATGAAGACCGTCATTCCCCGCCTGTTCAGGGCGCGGATTAAAGACCTCACAGCCCTCGCGGAGTGAACGTCCAAGCCGTTCGTTGGCTCGTCGAGGAAGAGCACTTCCGGCTCATGAACCAGCGCGGCCGCTATAGTAGCTCTTCGTTTAAAGCCCGTGCTCAGCTTACCGAACTTCTTATCGGCCGGAAGCTCGAACTCCCTTATCAGCTCATCGACCCTCTCGCGGGGGGCGTCGTAGAGCTTTGCCATGAAGAGCAGGTTTTCCCTAACGGTCAGCTCGTCGTAGAGGTTTGAAACGTCCGGAACGAGACCTATCGAGCGCCTCACCGCGAGCCTCTCGGTTCTGACGTTGAACCCGTTCACGTAGGCCTCACCGGAAGTTATTGAGGTCAGGGTCGTCAGCATTCTAACAGTAGTTGTTTTCCCTGCCCCGTTGGGGCCGAGTAAGGCGAAGGCCTCTCCCCGCTTGACCCTGAAGCTGATTCCCTTCACAGCCTCAAAGTCGCCGTAGCGCTTGACAAGGTTGTTAGCTACGACCGCTTCCGCCATAGCAGGACCCCCATGAGAACGACCGCCAGGATAAGAATGACTCCTAGGTAGGGATTGAAGCCGAAGCCTTCACGATTTGATAGTCCCTCAGTGGAGGCCGTCGCTGAGACCCTTGAGAGGCTCCACGCCTCTATGACGCTGTAGCAGTTCTGGACATCGTGCGAGCCGTATTCAGTTATGAAATACCCTCTGGGAGAAAAGGCCACATGGTAAGCTGTTCCATTAAAATGCACGAACCAGACAACGGTTCCATTCGGGGCTATTAACTCGGCCGTTCTGGCATAACTCACGACCGTGTAACCGTTCTTTGTTCCTACATCATAGGCGTAGCCAACGAGGGGAACCGAGTAAACGATGCTCCCACCGACGCTCAGCAGGGTAACGTTCCCGAAGTTTCCAGCAACTGCGATGGCCTTTCCATCCGTTGAAACCGCCCTTGCATAGCCCTTGAATTCCCGCTTCCAGAGAGGGTTTCCTTTCCAGCTGAGGGCAACGAGCTCACTCCACAGCTCCGACTGCGGAACTACGAGAGCCAAAACTTCATTTCCAGCAGTCAGCACCTTCCTAACCGGACCAATATTGTCGCTCCAGAGGATTTTCCCCGATACTGAAAGAGAGTAAACCCCCGAGTCAGCCCCCACAAACACCGTGTCGTTCTGGAGCAAAACGCTCCACGTGTAGTTTCCAACCCGTCTTTCCCATATAAGCTTCCCGTTTTTGAAGAGGTAAACCCACCCCGAAGCGTCTCCTGCAACGGCAACGCTACCATTCTGGGAGATTGAAACGCTAACAACGGCATTTTTGAGCTCCCTCTCCCAGAGAACCTTCCCATTCTTAAAGGCCTGAAGCCACCTACCTTCAGTTCCGATTAGGAGAATCCCGCTATCGGAGAGGGCAGAGGAGTAAGCTATTCCGCGCGTCGGCGCTTTCCAGAGGAGTTTTCCATCGGGGCTCAACAGCTCCGCGTAGTAACCAAAGGCGAGACCGATTGTTCCGTTTTCGTTGAGGGCTATTGAAAATACAGCGCATGTGTCAGAGTATTTCCAGAGTAGTGAAGGAACGGCTCCCGTAAGGGGGGATAACGCTAACAGCACCACCATCGCCGCTCCGAGCATCTGTGACTTCATACCACAAGCACCGGCACTCGTTCGGAATCCCTAATAAAAGGTTTCCGGTTCGTTTGGTTAACATAAGTCTAAGGACCAACCACAGGATAAATTCTGTTCTCTGTTCTTTTGAACAAACAAACGATGTAAACCTTTGGTTTACAATTCTCGGGTTTAAAAACGCTTTTTTAGGCAGCAGACCAATTTCCCGTTGAGGGCACAGAAATGAGCAGATGTATTATCATGCTCACCGGAGGTGATTGGATTGAGGTACGTTAAATTACCTCAAGAGAACACATACAAGTTCCTTGAAAGGCTCAAGGATTGGGGCAAGCTCTACGCCCCGGTCAAGATATCGGAGAAGTTCTACGACTTCAGGGAGGTAGACGACGTCAGAAAGGTCGAGTTCCACTACACGAGGACGATAATGCCCCCGAAGAAGTTCTTCTTCAAGCCGAGGGAGAAGCTCTTCGAGTTCGACCTGAGCAAGCCGGAATACAGAGAAGTTCTGGAGGACGTCGAACCGTTCGTGCTCTTCGGTCTTCACGCCTGCGACATATTTGGCCTTAAGATACTCGACACCGTTTACCTCGATGAGCTCCCCGACAAGTACTACAAGGTTCGCAGGGAGAAGGGAATCATAATAGGAATCAGCTGTATGCCCGATGAATATTGCTTCTGCAATCTCCGCGAGACGGACTTCGCCGATGACGGTTTTGACCTGGTTCTTCCACGAGCTTCCCGATGGATGGCTCGTCCGCGTTGGCTCGCCCAAGGGCCACAGGATAGTTGACAAGAACATCAAGCTCTTCGATGAAGTTACAACAGAGGACATCTGCGCCTTCAGGGAGTTCGAGAGGAAGAGGAGCGAGGCCTTTAGATACCACGAGGACTGGGGTGACCTGCGCTACCTTCTCGAGCTTGAGATGGAGCACCCGATGTGGGAGGAAGAGAGCGAAAAGTGCCTCGCCTGCGGAATCTGCAACCTTGTCTGTCCCACCTGCCGCTGCTACGAGGTGCAGGACATAGTAAACCTCGACGGTGTAACCGGCTACCGCGAGAGGCGCTGGGATTCCTGTCAGTTCAGAAGCCACGGTCTCGTTGCCGGGGGTCACAACTTCAGGCCGACGAAGAAGGACCGCTTCATGAACCGCTACCTCTGTAAGAACTCCTACAACCAAAAGCTCGGGCTGAGCTTCTGCGTCGGTTGCGGTAGGTGTACCGCCTTCTGTCCCGCAGGAATAAGCTTCGTGAGAAATCTGCGCGTCATCCTCGGCCTTGAGGAACGCACGTGTCCGGGAAAAATCGTCGAGGAGATTCCGAAGAGGGGGTTTGCCTACGCTAAAAACATCAGGGGTGAGGACGTATGAGCGAGGTTCCAAAGGAGATTATGATGCCCAACGACAACCCCTACGCCCTTCACAGGGTTAAGGTCCTCAAGGTTTACACCCTTACTGAAAAGGAGAAGCTCTTCCTCTTCCGCTTTGAGGACCCGAAGATAGCCGAGACCTGGACGTTCAGGCCCGGTCAGTTCGTCCAGCTAACTATACCAGGAGTTGGAGAGGTTCCGATAAGCATCTGCTCCTCGCCGATGAGGAGGGGCTTCTTCGAGCTGTGCATCAGGAAAGCTGGAAGGGTCACCACCGTCGTCCACAGACTTCAGCCGGGAGATACAGTTCTCGTTCGCGGTCCCTACGGCAACGGCTTCCCGGTTGACGACTGGGAAGGCATGGACCTGCTCCTCATAGCTGCCGGCCTTGGAACGGCACCGCTGAGGAGCGTCTTCCTCTACGCGATGGACAACCGCTGGAAGTACGGCAACATAACCTTCATCAACACAGCCCGCTATGGAAAAGATTTGCTCTTCTACAAGGAGCTTGAGGCCATGAAGGATTTGGCGGAGGCCGAGAACGTCAAGATAATCCAGAGCGTAACCAGAGACCCCGACTGGCCCGGACTGCATGGAAGGCCTCAGAACTTCATTCCCATGGCCAACACCAACCCGAAGAAAACGGCAGTGGCCATCTGCGGCCCGCCAAGAATGTACAAGTCGGTCTTCGAGTCGCTGATTAACTACGGCTACAGGCCGGAGAACATCTATGTCACCCTGGAGAGGAAGATGAAGTGCGGAATAGGGAAATGCGGCCACTGCGTTGCCGGAACGAGCACTAGCTGGAAGTACATCTGCAAGGACGGACCCGTCTTCGGGTACTTCGACATAATATCAACCCCCGGTCTGCTGGACTGAGGTGGTGGCAATGAAAAAGAAAAAGCTCAGAATTGGCTTTTACGCCCTAACGAGTTGCTACGGCTGTCAGCTCCAGCTGGCCATGATGGACGAGTTGCTACAGCTGATACCGAACGCCGAGATAGTCTGCTGGTACATGCTCGACAGGAACAGCGTCGAGGACGAGCCGGTTGACATAGCCTTCATCGAGGGCAGCGTCTCAACAGAAGAAGAGGTAGAGCTCGTCAAGAAAATCCGCGAGAACGCAAAGATAGTCGTCGCCGTCGGTTCCTGTGCCGTTCAGGGTGGAGTCCAGAGCTGGGGGAAGGACGAACCCCTCGAAGAGCTTTGGAAGAGGGTTTACGGCGATGCAAAGGTCAAGTTCCAGCCCAAGATGGCGGAGCCAGTTTCAAAGTACATTAAAGTTGATTACAACATCTACGGCTGTCCGCCGGAGAAGAGGGACTTCCTCTACGCCCTCGGAACGTTCCTCATCGGCTCGTGGCCAGAAGACATAGACTACCCGGTCTGCCTCGAGTGCCGCCTGAAGGGCAACCCGTGCGTTCTCCTTGAGAAGGGTGAACCCTGTCTCGGTCCGATAACGAGGGCCGGCTGTGATGCGAGGTGTCCAAGCTTTGGAATAGCGTGCATCGGTTGCAGGGGCGCGATAGGCTACGACGTTGCCTGGTTCGACTCCCTCGCGAGGGTCTTCAAGGAGAAGGGCCTGACCAAGGAGGAAATCCTTGAGAGGATGAAGATTTTCAACGCCCACAACGAGAAGCTTGAGGAGATGGTTGAGAAAATCTTTGAGGGTGATGGCTCATGAAGAACGTTTACCTGCCAATCACCGTTGACCACATAGCAAGGATAGAGGGCAAGGGTGGCGTCGAGATAGTCATCGGCGACGATGGTGTCAAGGAGGTCAAGCTCAACATCATAGAGGGGCCGAGGTTCTTCGAGGCCATAACCATCGGCAAGAAGCTCGACGAGGCCCTTGCGGTTTACCCGAGGATATGCTCCTTCTGTTCAGCGGCGCACAAGCTCACCGCCGTGGAGGCGGCCGAGAAGGCGATAGGCTTCACCCCACGCGAGGAGATTCGGGCTTTGAGAGAGGTCCTCTACATCGGCGACATGATTGAGAGCCACGCTTTGCATCTCTACCTCCTCGTCCTGCCGGACTACCTCGGCTACTCCGGACCGCTCCACATGGTTGATAAGTACAAGAAGGAGATAGGCATAGCCCTCGACCTCAAGAACCTCGGAAGCTGGATGATGGACGAGCTTGGCGCGAGGGCCATACACCAGGAGAACGTCGTCCTCGGTGGTTTCGGAAAGCTCCCACGCAGGGAAACCCTCGAGAGGATGAAGGATAAACTTAAGGAAGCCCTTCCGAAGGCAGAGTACACCTTCGAGCTGTTCGCCAAGCTGGAGCAGTACAGGGAGGTTGAGGGACCGATAACGCACCTCGCCGTGAAGCCGAGGAACGACGTCTATGGAATCTACGGAGACTACATAAAGGCCAGCGACGGAAACGAGTTCCCGAGCGAGAGTTATAAGGAGCACATAAAGGAGTTCGTAGTTGAGCACAGCTTCGCCAAGCACTCCCACTACCACGGAAAGCCCTTCATGGTCGGTGCCATCTCGCGCGTCGTCAACAACTGGAAGCTCCTCTACGGCAGGGCGAAGGAACTCTACGATGCTCATAAGGAGCTTCTCCGCCCAACGAACCCCTTCGCCAACAACCTGGCTCAGGCCCTTGAGCTCGTCTACTTCATCGAGCGCGGAATCGATTTGCTTGACGAGGCCCTCGCGAAGTGGCCGATAAGGCCGAGGGACGAGGTAACTGTGAAAGACGGCTTCGGCGTCAGCACGACCGAGGCACCGCGCGGAATCCTCGTCTACGCGCTCGAAGTGAAGGACGGAAAGGTCGCCTACGCGGACATCATAACACCCACTGCCTTCAACCTCGCCATGATGGAGGAGCACGTCAGGATGATGGCCGAGAAGCACTACAACGACGACCCGGAGAGGCTTAAGTTCCTCACCGAGATGGTGGTAAGGGCTTACGACCCGTGCATCTCCTGTTCCGTGCACGTCGCGAAGCTTTGATTTCCTTTTTTACTTCTCAATCGAACCGGCAAAGAAGGAAAAAGTTGAGTTGATTTCCTGAATCACTTTTCCGCCATCTTCTCGCAGGGGAAGTACACCTTCCCGACAAAGGCATCTCCCTTCGACCCAATAACGTGAATCTCGCCGATAGAGTATCTGTAGGTTACCGTAACTCCACCGCTCGTCGTTTTGCAGACCTCTGGCAGGACGTAGGTGTCGTTCTTGAATTCAACAGTTGGAGCGTTGGCAATTTGAATTGGCTCCGGCAGTTCAACAGTTACGTTGAAGGTCTCGTTCCAGAGGGTTATCCTTTTCAGGGACCATCCGATGGGCCTGACGACGTAGTGCGTCCCGTTCTTCTCGACATCGTAGTTGACGACAACGTCAACGACTTTTGTTGGAGTCCCCGAGAACCTTATGTTCGCTATCGCAATGGAGCCGTTCTTGAGCCACACCGTTGCGGAGTACGTCCTTAGGGAATTGTTAAACAGGTACAGGGGAAGCATGTAAACGTCCTTTGAAAGCCTGAAGGCGGAAACGTTCTTTACATTCGGGCCCGCTTTTATCAGCACGGCAGGATAGATATCGTTTATGACAAGGCTCTTGTAGCCGATGAAGTTAGCGCTCACGTTAATCGCGACAACCGTCACGTTGATGGGCACTTTAAACGGCGTGTAGGTCACGTTGAGGGCGAAACTTGATGACGCGGTCTTGCCCCCGGTCTGTACGAGGCAACCGGCCGAGAAAACGACGAGCACCAGAACCAGCGGTGCAATCTTTCTCACCATTGGAACATCTCTCCTTTTAATTTTAAGATAATTGTAACTATTGCAAAGAGTATATAAGGGTTTCGATAAGGCTCATAAACTCCAGAGGCAACTCACTGGGGGAGGCAAAAATGAGAACGCTCATCATTGCCCTCGGCAACGAGCTGATGAAGGACGACGGAGTTGGACTCAAGGTCGGCAGAATCCTCGCCGAAAAAGGATATAACGTCTTGGAAGCAGGAACGGACATTTTTCTGCTCTCGAACAACTATCAAGGCGAGGAGAGGTTGGTAATCATCGATGCCGTGTTGAGCGACAAATTCGCACCGGGAAGCGTCGTTCACCTTAAAGGGAGGGGTGTCTTTGAGAAGCTGAAGGCAGAACTGAGGAGCGCCCACTTTATGGGAGTAATAGACGGCCTCAAACTGCTGATGAAGCTGGACGAAAGGCTCGCAAAGGCTGAAGTCCACTTCGTTGGGATAGTCGTTGAAAAGATAGAACTTGGAACCGAACTGAGCAGCAGTGTTGAAAAGGCCGTCCCAAGGGCCGTGGAAATAATAGAAAAAATAGCTAGCTCCTAAGGACCTTCAGTTCACTCTTATACATGCCCCAATTGAGATACAGATGAACCGCAATGACGCAGAGCATTATCATTCCGTAGATGATGTGAACGTGCAGGAGTTTAACCGCTGGTTCCCCCAAGAACGTCTTTTTCCTGGACGCTATCAGTGTCGAGGCCGTTAGGATTACCGCTCCGATATAGAGAGCTATGAGAATTGAGGATATAACCGCCTTGGCTTTGACCACCTTTCTTCCGCTTCCGGCCATTTTCCATCACCGGCTCATATGAAGGAACTTTCTTTAAAAACATTTTGCAAACTTAAAAATTGATCTTGGTAGCCTAAAAATATTCCAAGTGTTAAGTAAAATGTTAATTGGCCTCACGATGAAATATTGGAGAAGAGAAAAACACAAAATCACATACCGCCGCTTACGGCAAGCTCTATTATCTTCCTTATTTCAACGAGGAACTCCATCGGAATGTCCTTGAGCATCGGCTCGAGGAAGCCCTTCACTATGAGCTGTGTCGCCTTCTCCTCATCGAGTCCCCTGCTCATAAGGTAGAACAGCTCCTCTTCACGTATCTTGCCTATCGCTGCCTCGTGGCTCAGCTCGGCATCGTCAACCTTGCTGACCAGCCCTGGGTAGGTCTCCATCGTGGCCCTGTCGCTGAGGAGAAGGGCATCACAGCTTATGTGGCCCTTCGTCTTTGGCGCCTCAGCCCTTATGATTCCGCGCGTTATAACCGTGCTCTCGTCCATTATCACAGCTTTGCTCGCGTTTATTCCCCCGGCGCCTTTGCCCTGGAGGTACATCTCGCCACCCAGGTCCACGAACCAGTCCTTCTGGCCGAGGAGAATGCCGTTCAGCTCGACGTAGCCGTTCTCATCCACCCAGTACTTCGGATTTGCGACGTTGCTCTTTCCAGTTCCGAGTCCGACGGTTGTGTTGATGAAGCGCGCTCCCCTTCCTATCCTCGCCCTCGTCATGGGTCTCGTGTGCACGTATTCGGGCCAGTTCTGCAGAACAGTGAGCTGACCCCTTGCACCGTCCCGTATATAAGCCTCGGTCATGTCTAGGTGAAGTGAATGTCTGACTAGTATTGGAGCCGTACAGCCCTCTATGAGGTGGAACTCCGTGTTCTTCTCGGCGATTATGATGATGTGCGGTGCCTGAGCTAAGGCGCTTTCCTGTATCAGGAAGAACAGATGTAGCGGGAACGGAACCTTAAGGCCCTCCTTGATGTAGAGGAATATTCCTCCGTTCCAGACCGCCGTGTGATAGGCTGTAAGCTTGCTCTCATCAACGCGGAAGAGCTTGAGGAAGTGCTCCTTGACGAGGTCGGGATACATTCTCACGGCTTCTTCCGTCGGAAGGACTATCAGGCCCCTCTTGGCCCACTCCTGAAGGAACTGGTTGTAGATGACTCCCGTATCGGTCTGAACTGCTAAGCCAGCTATGTACTTCTGCTCGACCTCGGAAATGCCGAGTCTGTCGAGGAGAGCCTTCATCTCCGGCGGCAGGTCGTCAAGGCTCTCGATGTTTTCTGGCAGACCCTTAATTTCAGGCTTCGCTATGAAATGGAGCAGTTCCTCCTCACTTATCACCGGGTCGTTCAGCGGGGCCCTCTCGAAGGCTTCTAACGCCCTGTACCTTATCCTCGTCATCCACTCCGGCTCTTTGTTCCTCTTTGCAAGCTCCTCAATCTGGTTCTCGATTATAGCTTTGGCATCACTCATTGTTATCGTTTCCGTCATGCTCCCACCTCCTCGAAGATTTCAGAGAATCCCTCGCGGTCTATTCTCTCAACGAGCTCTCCACCGCCCGTCTTTACAATTCTGCCGTCCTTCATCACGTGAACCTTGAGGTCGTCCCTGTCCAAGTGTTCAAGAATCCTCCCGTAGTGGGTGATTAAGAGCACCGCCGTGCCCCTTTTGTGAAGTTCGTCAATCTTTCTGCTGATTATGCTCAGCGAATCAACGTCGACTCCGCTGTCCGGCTCGTCGAGTATAAGGAGCTTCGGCTCGATGAGAACCGCCTGCAGAAGCTCAAGCCTCTTTCTTTCGCCACCTGAGAAGCCGACGTTTACGTAGCGGTGCAGGTCCTCCTCCTTGAACCATAGCTCCTCCGCCTTCTTGACTATCAGGTCGTAGGCCTCCACGGGGTCCATGCCCTTAAGCTCGACCAAAACCTGCTGGAGAAACTCGATTATCTTAACCCCCTCCACCTCCGGCGGAACCTGAAAGGCCAGCAGAATTCCGCGCCTTGCCCTTTCGTCTGGACTGAGGTTCGTGATGTCCTCGCCGTTGAAGAGAATCCTGCCCCCAACGACCCTGTACTTGGGATGTCCCGCCACCGTTAGGGCGAGCGTCGATTTTCCCGAGCCGTTCGGTCCCATTATTACGTGGAGTTCACCCGGCAGAACCTCGAGGTTGACACCCTTCAGTATCTCCTTGTTCTCAACGTTGACTCGAAGGTTCTCAACTTTGAGCATTAGCTCACCCCCGTGGGTAACGTAGATGGGACGTTTTTTAAGCATTGCTGGACAGGAATGTGAAATAGAAGAGGTCAGTGGAAGAGGGGCAACGCCTCCCGAATCTTCCGCAGAAGCTCCTCCTTCGCGGGCGAGTCTTCGAGGGCTATCTCAAGGACCTCGTCTATCCTCTCCACCGGGTATATCTCAATCTTTTTGGCCTTGTCCGGACTTAGGAAGACGTCCTTCTCGTTGGATTTGGGAATTATGACCTTCTTTATGCCCGCCTCGATGGCGGCCTCAATCTTTGGTGTCGCACCGCCTATCGGCAGGACCTCACCGCGGACGCTGAGCGAACCCGTCATTGCAACGTCCTGCCTTATCGGAATGTTCTCAAGGGCCGAGATTACGGCGGTGGCAACGCTTATGCTCGCGGAGTCCCCTTCAACGCCCTCATACGTTTGAAGGAACTGGACGTGGATATCGTACTTGCTGATGTCCTCTCCCTTGTAGCGCTTGATTATGGCCGAGACGTTCTGAACGGCCTCCTTCGCTATCTCTCCGAGCTTTCCTGTGACGATTATCTTTCCTTCCTCCTTGCTCGCCGCTGGGGCAACAACAGCTTCAATCGGCAGAACGATACCGCTCTCCTCGCCGATAACAGCTAAGCCGTTGACGCGCCCGATTTCGCTCCCCTCGCTCTTTATGACCTGGTACTCCTTCTTCCTCTCGATGTACCAGTCGGCAAGCTGCTTCTCAAGGGGCTTCGCGAGCTTGAGGGCCTCAAGAACGTCTTCCCGCTCGACAATCTTCTTGCCCTTCTTGACCGCTATGTCGCCGGCGGCCCTCACTATACCGCCGAGGTCACGGAGGCGGAGCGTCAGGTGGCCCTTCCTGCCGGCCCTCTTCTGAGCCTCCCTCACTATTTCCTCGACGGCGTCGCGCGTGAAGTGGGGAATCTTGCCGTCGCGTTTAACTTCTTGAGCAACGAACTGGACGAGCTTTCTCCTGTTCTCTATCGTGTCGGGCATCGTGGTTCTCATGTAAACCTCGTAACCGTAACCCCTTATGCGCGAACGCAGAGCTGGGTGCATCTTCTCTATCGTGTCAAGGTTTCCGGCCGCAACGAGGATGAAGTCACATGGAACCGGCTCGGTCCTCACCATAGCACCGCTTGAGAGCTCGCTCTGACCCGTAATCGGGAACTTCTTCTCCTGCATCGCCGTCAGGAGGCTCTGCTGCATTTTAAGGGAGAGGGTCGCTATCTCGTCTATGAACAGGACGCCCTTGTGGGCGCGGTGTATCATTCCCGGCTCGACGCGCTCGTGGGCTGGAGTTCCAAGGCCTCCGCTCTGGAAGGGGTCGTGTCTAACGTCTCCGAGCAGTGCGCCGGCGTGCGCTCCCGTTGCGTCTATGAACGGGGCCTTGGTCCTTCCGCAGTTGTCAACGAGGAGCTTGGGGACGAGGACAGTGTTCTTGAAGCGCATGTTAGAGAGCGCCATCATGGTGAGGATTATGACGAAGATCCCCATGAGGAGCGTCGTCGCGCTGAACTGGAGGAAGAGGGCGAACATCACCGTGAACATGACGAAGAGCAGTATGTAGGACTTAACGCTCTCTTGGCTCTTGGCTTTTTCACGGTAGCGCTCAACTATCCTCCTGCCCTGACAGGCAGGAACGGTCTTGATTTTAGGCATGTTTTCGTCCTCTGGGTTGGGAAAGACGAGTATGTCCTCAAGGTTCTCGGTTGGGAGAAGCTCGGCCATCGCCTGACCCAGCATCGACTTGCCCGTTCCGGGTTCACCGATTAGAAGAACGTGCCTCCTCTGAGTCGCGGCGGTTTTTATAACCTCGACCGCGTGGTCCTGCCCGATGACCTGGTCTATGAGCTTCTCGGGAACTTTAATTTCCGCCGTTGTCTCGAACTCGACACCGAGCTCAAGCTTCTCCCCATACTCGCGAACGGAAGGAGTTTCCCTAACCTTCTCCTCCTCACCCATCTCCTTTCCCTCTCCCATCTCTAAGTGCCAATGAACGAAGCGATTTATAACCTTTTTCGAAACCTGTGGAAAAAGCTAAAAGTCCCCATGAGAACTCCCTCTGGTGGGAGCATGAAGGTTGAGGAGCACGTCGCGTTTACGGCCAGACACCGTGACTGGAAAGTCGCCAAAAAGCTTACCGAGATGGAAAACGAGAGGATTGCTCACTTTCTCGCGGGCGTCTCAAACACGGTAAACTCACAGATTGCCCGCTATCTCTCCGAGGGAATGGACGTTGAGGGGATCAAAAAGCTCGCGGAGGACCTCAGAAAAGGCACCCTGAATGAGACGGTCATCGCCTTGAAGTCCCCTGGAACCTCAAGGAAGCTGGGACAGCTTGTAAAGGAAACGGACAATAAGATGAAGAAGCTCCTAGTGGACGTCGCGAGGGCATACCTAGTGAGGGAAACCCTAGAAACCCTCGTCCCTGTTAATTATCCCGAGGGAATCCTTGAGGGCGTTGACGTCGAGTTCCCCTTCGAGGACGAACACGTAAACTTCACGGCAAAACACGGGCGCTGGATAGTAGTCAAGAGGCTCATCATAGACGAGAAAACCCCCATGCTTGACGTTGCCAGGTTGCTCGCGAGCATAAACGAAACGGCCACACTCAAGCTTCCCGTCTATGCGGACATAGACCTCGAAGGAATCGAGGAGGAGTTCTCGGCCTTTAAGAGGGTTAAAAAATCCGACATCCCCAAAGTTATAGAGGTGTACGAGGCGTTCGAGCCCTCACTCTACGCTGATGAACCCTTCGAGGAGCACGCGAGGGTTTACGCACTCAGAACTGCCCTCGAAAAGATAGGCCTTACCCTCGACGTTCCCGCCAAGTCCCTTGAGAAGTACCTCGAAAAGAAAGGATGATGAGGCCGAGGACACCCGAGATGGCGATGAGGAATCTTCGCTTCGCTGACGGAGGTGATTAAGATGGAGAAGAGGGTTGTCTACACGGAGAAGGCCCCCAAGCCAATAGGACCCTACAGCCAGGCAATACTGGTTGAGGGCGGAAAGTTCCTGTTCGTTTCCGGCCAGATACCGATTGACCCCGAAACCGGGGAGATAGTCGGCGGAACAATCGAGGAGCAGGCCGAGAGGGCCATAAGGAACATGCTGGCGATTGTGGAAGAGGCCGGAGGAAGTGCAGAGAACGTGGTCAAAGTTACAGCGTTCCTCAGCGACATCAACGACTATCCAAAGTTCAACGAGGTCTACGAGAGGTTCTTCTCAAAGGCGAAGCCGGCCAGGGCAGTCGTTGAGGTTGCGAACCTGCCTAAGGGCGTCAAGGTCGAGATTGAGTGCATTGCAGTTCTCTAATTCTTTTCATCATATTTTGAGAGGTGAAAGCATGAGAGAAGTCCTGATACGGAGGGAGCTTCTTGAATACCTTCTCCAGCTCGCCAGAAACGCTTATCCCAACGAGTTCGTGGGATTCCTGAGGGAGAAAGACGGAGTCTTTGAGGAAGTTTTAATAGCCCCCAACCCTCACGCCGGACCGGGGAGTGTCTTCTTCGACACGTGGATGCTTCCGTATGATGAGAGCATTAAGGGAACCGTCCATTCCCATCCAAGCCCAAATCCCTGGCCGTCGGAAGCGGACCTGGAGTTCTTTTCGAAGTTTGGAGGGGTTCACCTCATAATAGCGTGGCCGTTTACAGAAGACACCGTCAGGGCCTATTCCAGCGACGGCAAAAGGCTCAGGTTAAAGGTGGTTGAATGACGTTTTTCAGATGAAAAGTTTATTAAACAGTCAGCGAACTAAGTAATTAGGTGATGCTCCATGAAGGTTAGGGAGCTTTTTGAGAAGCTCGACGAGAGGCAGAAGAAGACCGTCATGGGCTGCCGCGAAAGGTGCGGTATTCCCAACCTCGATGCTGAGGTCAATCCCGAGGTTCCCGATGACGTCGTGAAGTTCCTCAAGGTCATCTCAAACCCCCTAAGGCTCAAGATTCTCAAACTGATTAGGGATGAATGGCTCTGCGTCTGCCTTATTTCCCAGGCTCTTGGGGAAGACCAGACACTAATCAGCCACCACATTCGCTCCCTCAAGTCCCTCAACCTGGTCCTCGAGAGACGAGAGGGCAGGATGAGGTTCTACAAGACCAACATAGAGGTCGTCAAGGGGTACTTAGAAGCCGTGAGGGGCGAGCTTATCCATGAAGAGGCTCCAGAAGGAAGTTGATGAACTCATAAACGAGTTCGGTGGCTACTGGAAACCCTTTGAGATGCTCGCCGCAGCCGTCGAGGAGCTCGGTGAGCTTGCGGATGCCATGCTGGCGTACGAGAGAATAAAAGGAGAGGGTTCGCTGGATAAAATCCAAGAGGAGTTGGGAGACCTCTTCTTCGCTCTTTTATGCATAGCAAACGGTTACGGGATTGATGCAGAGAAGGCTGTAAGAGACACAATTAGAAGATATAGGGCAAGAGATAGTGCAAAATGGAACAAAGTTAGTAAAAACAAACGGGAAGTAAGTAAAGAGAATGATACCTAACATTATGTGCTCATTTAAGCCCTGGATTTCCCCGCCAAAGGCCCTTTAGGATAACCGAATGGGTTGGAAATTCTCCAATGGCCGAAATATTTTTATATTCGTCAACCAAATGAGAACAAGTGCTATGCGGAGGTGGTTCAATGGCCGATAAAATAAATGGTATAGACCTCAGGATTCTGAAACTTCTCTCAAAGAATGCCCGACTCACTTACAAGGAGCTCGCCGAGCTCCTCGGGACAACAAGACAGAGAATTTCGAGGAGGATGAACAGGCTTGAGCAGAGCGGAATTATACTGAAGTACACCGTGATTCCAAACTACGATGCCCTTGGATACATCCATGTAATACTCGGCGTAACCATAAAACCGGAAGTTGACATTGATGAAATAGTCGAGAAGCTTAAAAAGAACGAACACATAAAGATAATCCAGCGCGCGCTCGGTTCTCACAACCTCGTTCTCCACATAATCGGTCCGAAGGACATGAAGGAGCTTGAGAAGATAATCGCCAGCGTCACCAAGGAGATACCGGGCATAGACCACCTCGACATAACGTTCATCACCGAAACCGTAAAGTTCGAGGCCCTCTGATTCCATTTACTTTTTCGTCAATTGGCGAGAGAAAGGGTAATAAAGCGGTTTCTTAAGTTGGGGTTCAGGTGGCAGTGATGCTCTCAAGAATACTGGCGGATTCAGCGGTAGTCTTTGTGCTCGGCGCTGGCTCCTACATCTTCGGGGCACTGGACCTAAAGGGAGCCATCAGTGCGGCGGTTCTAGGTCTGCTAGTCCTGGAACTTGGAGGGATTTACCCGTTCTTGGCGCTCTTAACCTTCGTCATTATGGGCGTTCTTGCCACGAAGTACAGGTTCAGGGAGAAGGTGAGGAGGGGCCTCGCACAGGCAAACAACGGAGTGAGAAGCTGGGGAAACGTCATGGGAAACGGACTTGCAACTCTGCTTTTCCTCCTCTGGGAGCATCACACCCATATGGACGCCTTCTGGGCGGCGACGTTCGCCGCCATAGCGACCGTTAACGGGGACACCCTCGCAAGCGAACTTGGAAAAGTCTTCGGCAGAAGACCCAGGATGATAACAAGCCTCCAGCCGGCCGAACCCGGAACCAACGGTGCGGTGTCCATTGCAGGAGAGGTGTTTGCCTTCCTCGGCTGTTTCGTTATAGCGCTCTTTGCACTCCCCCTAACGGGTCACAAACTCCAAATGCTACTCGCGGTTCTGATTGGGGGATTCATCGGGGTCAACCTCGACAGCCTGATTGGGGCAACGCTTGAGAACAGGGGAATAACCGATAACAACTCAACGAACTTCCTCGCGAGCCTTTTCGGCGGTTTAATCGGAGCTGGAATATTCTACACACTCGGCGGATGATGACTACGGCGGATTCCCGAGCGGTGAGGACGACCTTAGGGTCTGACGCCAGAAAAGGGAAAGGAATCACTCTCCCCTCTCGTTCTCCCTCAGAAACTCTTCGTAAACCTCCCAGAGGGAAACGAGCGTCGCCGGAATGCCGTGCTCGGTGGCGAAGGTCATGTACGGGGCCAAATCAATGACGTAATCTGCGAAGCGGAACAGACCGCGCGGGATTCCCTCGCGCGAGCCGATGAAGACAACCACCTCCCTCGCGTGGTGCATGTCCCTGGCGAGCTTATCTTTAACTTCAGCCAGGGTCGGCCCCTTAGGGTCGGTGATTATTAGCAGTCTCTTGTTCCTCCTCTTGTCGCGGATTACCTGATATAGGTCCCAGAGCGAGACGGGAACCTTCTCCACCTTCCAGGGATAAGCCTCGCGCTGTATCTTGTAACGGCTTTCTTGGCCGGCCTTGACGCCCCTCAGGAACTCCATCAGCTCAAAGGCGTCCATCTTCTCCTTGGGTGCTATTATGAGCTCCTTAACTTCAAAGGCCTGTGCCGCTCTGCCAATCTTCTCGCCGAACTTCCTGCAGGCTTTATAATCGCCCCAATAGGGCATCTGGACTATCGTCAGCTTCCTGAAGAGCTTCCTCGCGTCAATCTTGTCGGGGGTGTACTTCCTGTACTCCTCTCCCGGAAGGACGGAGATGTAGGCTTTGTCGCCTATTATCTCAACCTGGACGACCTTGTCAGGCCAGCTGAGGTTCACGTCGGCGTTTGTTAGCTCCTTTATCCTCGCCCCAAGAACCCGGTTCACGTCTATGCTCGAGAAGTCGTGCTTCCCGCGCCTCTTGGTTTTGACGGCATAAGTTTCATTCTCGCCGATGAGGTGTGCAATCTTCTCGGCGCTCTCGGCTATCTTATCGAGGTCGGCCTCGGTCTCTACCAGAACCGGAATCACCCTCTCGACCTCGGGAATCTGGAGGAGCTTTTCAAGGGCCTTTTCATCGGCCTCGACCAGAACCAGTCCGGTGTATCCCATCGGCGCAATCCAGACATCTGCCTCTGGAATTGCCTCCCTGATGTAGTTGCCGGCAACAGCCTCCATGTCGCGCTGGGTCTTAACGAGAAATTTCACACTACCACCTCCCAAAACCGGGGATTTTCAGTCCCAAAACGTTAAGCGGAAGAAGAGGCAGAGGCGTCAGGCCTCCGGCTCGGCAAGAACCTTAATCTTCCTAACCTCGGCGCGCTTAATCGGGTATATCTTCCTCGCTTCCTTGGCAATCTCGCTCGCTATCTGGCCGTTGACGGACTGGAGAACGAAGTCGGCGAAGTTGAGCTCCTCGGCCTTCTTATAGATGATGTCCTGCATTATCTTCCTTATGGCCCTCTCCTGGCTGGTCTGAATTCTTCTGTAGGCGATAACCATGCCCATAACGCGGAGCTTGTAGCCGTCCTTGGTTGTGATGTTGAAGATTCCGTCAACGCGAGTGGTTCTCCTCCTGACGAGCGAGCGGATGTAGCTCCTCGCGAGGGTGTGGCCCTTGAACTTGGTGTACGCGTTCTGGCCCTTGACGTCGTAAACCTGGAAGTAGAGCTTGACGTGGCTCTTTGTGAAGTCTCCCGTGAGGTCCCTAAGGGTCGTCTCGACAACCCTTCCAACGACCTTCTGAGGGTCATCTGCAGGCGTCAGGCCTATCTCCTTGCTTCCGAAAAAGTCTGGAGCGTAAACGATATACCATTCTTTCATCTTCCACTTATCCTTGGTAGTAGCCGCCCTCTTCCTCGGGTTACCCTTTGCCATCCTAACACCTCCGCTTTAAACCTTTTCGGTCATCTCCTCGGCGACCTTGACCGAAAACACCAAATCATCGAGCGCCTTGATGAGTGTCTCAATCTCACCCCAGTATTTAACCTTTGTTATAACGTCCCCATCAACCCATCGGGTTCGCACATTTAAACTTTTCTTTAGCTCCGCCGGCATTGCCTCGTTGTCCACCTCTATTGCCTCTGCCACTGCCCTAGCTCGGAGCTCATCACCGTAGCGCCACCGTATCTCAACGTTCGCCTCAATCCTCATTGCTCCTCACCTGCTTCGCAAGGGCTTCGTTGAGGAGTCTGATGAACTCATCTATCCTGCTCTTGGGGAACCGGATTCCAGCCGCTATTGCGTGGCCGCCGCCTTCACCGCCGAGCTTCTCGGCAACCTCCCTCAGGGCCTCCCCAAGGTGGTAACCCTTTTTCAGGGCCTTCTCCGTGGTCCTTGCCGAGGCCTTGACGAGGTTCTCGTCCTCCTCGCTGTCGGCTATGACGACAACGGGCTTCTCAGGATTGGCGAGGCCGGCGTTGATTGCCATGTTAGCCGCGATGCCAACGAGCGTATCGCGGATGTTCCTGCCCGCGTAGAATACGTAGGCGTGCTCGCCTTCCTCGGCCATGCTCCAGTTCTGGATTATGAACTTCCTTGCCTCTATCTGCTCCCTCTTGTAGTCCTCGAGCATCTTTCTGGCCTTCTTGTATGCCTCTTCATCGCCGAGGCATATCGCCACTCCGAGCGTTCCCGCGTTCAGACGGCCGGTCGCGTTGAGGAGCGTCGCGAACTCCCTCGCCTCGTGCCTGACGTCGCCCTCGGGGTAAAGCGGACTCACCACAACGTCACCTATGAGCCTGTCTATAGCTTCCTTCGGTGCCGAGTGCTTTATCATGTGGACGAGCAATGCCTCGTGGAGCTTCCTCTTCTCTTCTTCCCTCAGCTGCCAGTAGTGAAGCTCGGGGTCAAAGTCCCTGGCGCGGAGCCACTCAATGGCCTTTCTCTCGTCGCCCGTAATCTCTGGTATCTCCGGATTGGTTGCGTAGGCCAGCATCTGATAGAGCGGCCTGCTCTCCCTGCCGAAAAGGCGAAGCTCCTTCCTGACCTCCAGGATTCCGAGCTTCTTGCCGTCTTCGATAATTTCAAGGTTGAGTCCGTGAAACTGGCCGTCTATCTCCTGCATGTCGCCAACAACTCCAACCGTTGCTATGTAGGCCAAATCCCTGTTGTTTCTGTTCATCTCCCTCGCTATGAAGTAGGCAACGCCGGAACCACTTAAATCGCGGACGCTGTTGGCTCCGAAGGGAACTGGATTTACGAGAACCTTCGAGTCACTTGAGAAGTCGTCCTCCGGCGGGTGGTGGTCGGCAACCACAACGGTGCCGTCGAGCTTCTTCTCAAGAAGTTTAATGGAACCGCTTCCCAGGTCGCTGAAGACGTAAATCTCTCTGTTCTCCTTGGCAAGCTCGTCAACAAGCTCTTCGCTCACCTGCTTGACGATGCTGAGCTGAAAAGTCCCCCCTTCCCTCGCTATTGCCTTTGCCAGAACGGCACCGGCGGTTATGCCGTCTGCGTCCCTATGCGAGATTATCCTGATGGTGTGGCCTAACTCGATGTGCATCTTAATAAGCTCGGCTCCCTCGCGAACCCTCTCCAAAAAGGCTTCCCTGTCCATGGTACCACCTTAAGAAGAAGGAAAGGGTTCAGCGAACGAGAAGCTTTGCCTGCTCCGGGTCGTAGCGCCACTTTTCGGGAAGCTTACCGGTTCTCCTGTAGTACTTGACGAGCCTCCTAATCTTGCTCTCAATGAGCTGGAGGCCGCGCATTGAGTGCCTGTCCTTCGGGTGCTGTTCAAGGTGCTTCCTGAGGTTAACGGCACGCCTTATGAGGAACATGAGGTCTTCAGGTATCTCCGGGGCGAGACCGTTTTCCTCAAGGATTTTGGTTATCTTCTTGCCTGTGATTAGCTTGACGCTCGGTATGCCGTACTGGTCGCGGAGAATCGTCCCTATCATGGCGGTGCTGTAGCCCTCTTTTCTGAGCTTTACAACGAGGGCCTCAACCTCCTCGGCAGTGTATTCAACCCACGTTGGTGGAGCAGTCCTCGGCGGCCTCTTTGAGCCGGATTTACCCCTCTTTCTCGCGTGTATCCTCGCCATAACGTTCACCTCCCGGTGACGGCCAGCTCCCGCCAGCCGCCCCTTCGCGTTGGAAATTGAGAAGGGATTTAAAAAGGTTTGCCTCCGTTTCGAGTTCGCCAAGAATAACAACTGAACCAGCTGAACGAACAGAAAAAGAATCTGGTAGCGGGGGGAGGATTTGAACCTCCGACCTCCGGGTTATGAGCCCGGCGGGCACTCCTAGCTGCCCCACCCCGCTGCTCGACCCGTTAGTTACTCAACTCCGGGAGCTTTATAAATTTTTCGGGCTGGGTTTATAACAACAGCTCCCCAACTGGTTAGAGGTGGTTGAATGTTCCTGACTAAGGAGGAGGAGCTTATCCTGGCCGGGGAATACGGGTACGCCCTCCAGAAGGCCATGGAAATTCTCGTGGCACTCGGGGAAGTTTACGGAGCCGAACGCCTTATTCCAATAAAGAGCGCTCAGATTGCTGGCGTCTCGTATAAAAACCTTGGGGAGGCCGGCCTCGAGTTCCTCAGGGACTTCGTCAACGCTGGAGCCAGAGTAAGCGTCTATACGACTTTGAATCCCGCGGGAATAGGCGACGAGGAGTTTATGGAGAAGCAGAGGGAAGTCCTGGAACTCTACCGGGCAATGGGGATTGAGACAACGTCCACCTGCACACCCTACTACGGTGCAAACCTTCCGAAGTTCGGCGACCACTTGGCTTGGAGCGAGAGCTCGGCCGTTAGCTTCGCAAACTCCATAATCGGGGCAAGGACCAACCGCGAGGGAGGACCGTCGAGTCTCGCCTCGGCTATAGTTGGCAAAACCCCCGAGTACGGACTGCATCTCGATGAGAACAGGAAGGCAACCGTAAAGGTTAAGGTTGAGGCGAAAGTCCGGGGCTTCGTTGACTACTCCGCCCTGGGCTACCACCTTGGAAAGACCCTCGGAAGCGACGTGCCCTACATAACCGGCCTCAAACCCGAGAGCACAGACTACCTCAAAGAGCTCGGGGCGTCTATGGCCGCCACAGGCTCAATAGCACTGTACCACGTTGAGGGTGAGACGCCGGAGTACAGAGAAGCACTCGTGGACAAAGTTGAGACCATAACAGTCGAGGAAGCTGACCTTAGGGCCGTTAGGGAGAGCTTCTCTGACGACTGGGGTGAGATAGACATGATTCTCATCGGCTGTCCCCATGCCTCGCTGATGGAAATCAAGGGGATAGCAGAGCTACTCAAGATGCGCGGGAGACCGCTCAGAATTCCCCTCTTCGTAACCGCAAGCAGGGCCGTAAAGGCTTTAGCAGATTCGCTCGGCTACACCGAAACGATAGAGCGCTACAACGGAAGGATTATAGCCGATTCATGCTTCGTCGTGTCTCCGATTAAAGGCTGGTACCGTGGAATCGCCACCAACAGCGGGAAGAGTGCCTTCTACTTCC
The DNA here is from genome assembly GCF_027066465.1 of Thermococcus sp. GTDB lineage: Archaea > Methanobacteriota_B > Thermococci > Thermococcales > Thermococcaceae > Thermococcus. The sequence goes on along the minus strand of NZ_JAMONU010000146.1, from coordinate 4,677 downwards.
GCTCCTTCGGTTTCAGCGTGAGGCTCGACGATGCCGAGAGGCTCATAAAGGAGGCGCCCTGAGGTGGTCGTATGAAGCTCAGAGGGAGGAAAATAGTGGGGGGAAAGGCAGAGGGTGAGCTGATAGTCTCGAGGAAACCGCTTTCGTTCCTTGGGGGCGTTGACCCCGAGACGGGAATCGTCACCGACGCGGAGAGCGACATAAGGGGCGAGAGCATCGCTGGAAAGATACTCGCGTTTCCTCGAGGTAAAGGCTCGACGGTTGGCTCCTACGTAATCTACGCCCTCAGGAAAAACGGGAAAGCACCGAAGGCCATAATAGTTGGGGAAGCCGAGACCATAGTTGCAACCGGTGCAATAATTGCAGGAATTCCAATGGTCGATGAGATAGACGTGAGTAAGCTGAAGAGCGGTATGAGGGTGAGAGTCGACGCAGACAGGGGCGAAGTCGAGGTTCTCAGCGATGGGTAGCAGGGTTTTTAACACCCTCCATCAACTTTTCTTGGAGATGAAAAATGCCCAGGGGAATCTACGAGTGTCTTAACTGCGGTCACAGGGAAGAGCGCGATTCAGTCGAGCCACTGCTTGAGAAATCGTGTCCGGTGTGCGGGGGAGACATGATTCTCGTTGGCTACGCCGAAGGACCTCAGACCGAGACCAGCCCTCAGGAAGAGCCCGCGTTTGAAGTTATCCCGCCCGAAACCGCGGGAATTCCGAAGGATGTCGAGGAAATACTCAACAGGTACTACGTTCTCGAATTCTGGAGAAGGGAAGGCGACGTCACAGTATACCTCGTCAAGGAGATACTGGAAAACGACTTTGAAAAAGTCCTGAGGGCGCTTGAGAAACGGCACTACTGGGCGGCGCTCAAAAAGAGAGACGGCCACGTGCTTCTCTTCGTCTTTCCGGCGGGTGAAGTCAAAGAGAACAACCCGTGGCTTCCGTGGGTCTTCCTCTTAGCCACAATCGTAACGACGCTGATGGCCGGCTACTTTCTGGCTCTCAACTACATAGCCGCCATGAGGGAGTTTGGAAGACCGGGGATTTCCAATCCCTATCTGATAGCCCTATCCTTCTCGGTAAGCGTTATGGCGATACTGGGGACGCATGAACTCGGCCACAAGATTGCGGCCGCCTACCACGGGATTAAGGCCACGATGCCGTACTTCATACCGTTCCCCTTCAGCTTCATAGGAACACTCGGAGCGGTTATAAGAATAAAGTCCCCCCTGCCAACGAGGGACGCCGCCATAGACCTCGGAGTGAGCGGACCGATAGCGGGGTTCCTCGTGGCAATCCCCGTGACGATGATAGGGCTCAAGCTGTCCATAGTTGTTCCGCCAACGGCCGTTCCCTCGACTGGTCAGCAGTTTTACTTTGGAACGAACCTAATCTTTGAACTGCTCACGAGAACCGTCCTCCACGTCCCCAGCAACTACGTCGTATTCCTCCATCCCATAGCCATAGCGGGCTGGGTGGGTCTTTTAGTGACGTTCCTAAACCTGATTCCGGTTGCACAGCTCGACGGGGGACACATAGCGAGGGCATTCCTGAGCGAAAGAACCCATAGGTACCTGACCCTTGCTGTGGCGTTCGGACTTATTGCCATGAGTGCCCTGTGGAGCGGGTGGATGATATGGGGGATCCTAGTCTTAATTATCGGAGCTACTGGAAACCCGGGAGCACTCGACGAAGTCTCTCCAATCTCAAAGAGAAGAATACTGCTTGCCATTGTTGCAGTTGTGATATTTGTCCTAACGGCTACCCCAAGACCCATGTGGGCATCTTAGGCTTTCTTCCTGCCGTTTCTCCCTAAACTTTCCCGGAGTATCTGCTCGATGTCGTAATAGATTGAATCCCTCGAAACTCCAAACATTCTCGCAACTTCTGATATGTTTAAAACGCGGGGGTTGTAGTCAAACGCCTCTAGAACCATAGCTATCAGCCTTCTCCTCTCTTTGAGGGTGTACTCCCTTATGGGCTTGCCCCTTTCGAAAACGTTGTAGACGACGACGCCAACTGCATAGGTTCTTCGCGTAACAGGAGTCGTGTACGTCTTAACTTCTACATCAACTATTTTTGCATTCTCCGGAAGTTTAACGTTGATTTTCTCCAGAGTCTTGTTTATTGCATCCTCCTTATTTCTGCCGGAGGAATACTCAGCAAGGATTGCCTTCTTTGCGTTGACCTTGGGGTCTATAGCGACAACGACCATGAGGTTCATAAAAGCACCGAAACTTAGGGAAATTTTTGCATAATCTATAAAGCCAGGTCTATTTGAAAGGACTTCCTTTGATTTTTCATTAACTTCTTTTATACATTCTTCAATGCTAGCAGATTCACACTGAACGCTTACTATCATCAAGGGGCACCCCTTAGGGGTTTTACAATATTGGGCAGGACTCCCCCCAATTTTGGGTAGAAACCTATATAAGTTTTTTTGGTCGAACAAGGTATGAAGTAACCCCTTGGAGGTGATACAAATGAAGAGAAAGGCTCAGGGTGCAATCGAGTACCTCTTCATGTTGGCCGCGGCTCTGATAATTATAGTTGTCGTGATTAGGTACATCAGGAGCACAGGAACAACCGCTGGGCAGCAGGCCCAGCAGACCGTCAAAGAAGTTGGAAGCCTCGTTTCAAGCCAGATTAGCAGCGCCGCCAACAGCTGATAGAGGAAGTTATAAACACGTTAGGTTTTTATACTCTTTTTATCATTTGCTATATGGTGTGATACTATGATGAGACGAAAAGCTCAGTCGGCTGTTGAATATCTGTTCCTTCTTGCGGCCGTTGGGATTATAGCAATACTCGTTGCAAAGCTGGTCATTGGTCCTCGGAAGAGCATAGCATCGGCCACAGTGGAAAGCAACAAAAAGATTTACAGCCTCGTAAGCTCAAACGTTGTCAGCAACGCTGGGTCTTGATTGGTTTTATAACAACATCTCCCCTCAAAATGATGTCCCCATTCCTAATTCTAATGTTCCCCTTGATTTCTACTCCCAAATCCTTGGTGTAAATTGAGAGCTTGGACACGTTCATCTTTGTAGTGTTTGTGATTGAAGTGCCGTTTACAAGAGCCACAGCCGCCTTGGGGGGGAGAACCTTTAAAGGTGCAGATGACATCAGCACTATGGACGACTCGTTTAGCTTGATTAAGTAGGCTATTGAACTCCCCCCGGACCCCTGAATGACCTTATACTGCCCACCGAGTTTTTCAATTCTGGTGAAAGCAATCCCGCTGACGTTCTCCGGTTTCAGCGCAAGAATCACCGTTGTGTTGAGGTATACACCAAGCGTTCCATTGACAGACGCAATGGAGAGAACATGGGGACGTCCTTTAAAGACAAACATGTGAATCGAGGCTCCGTTTACGTAGGATTCCGAGAAGAGGAGCGTCCAGTTGTGCAGTGCCCAGCACCACACCCTTGAATACTCCACCGATAGCTTGGTAGCCTTGTATTTCATTATTGCGAACATCCAGGAGTCTATTATAACGCCTTCAGCGTTGTGATTCATGGTGTATTTAATATACCTCCCAGCACTCCAGCTGTCGAGGTAAAGCAGACCAAAATCATCGATGGTGTAAGGAACCGTTGGAAGCCCGAGCATGTAGGCGTCCATCGGGTTTATACTGACGAACTCCCCATTAACACCGGATTCTTTAATGTATCCCGCAAGGTCCTCCCTAACCTTTCCGGAGAAGGGCAAGAAAGAACCCCGAATCTTCCCCGTGGGGTAGTTAAGGGTGAACCCCACGGCTCCGATTAGCAGGAGGATTAACGACATCGAAACCAGGACTTTAACGTCCTTCCCTGGATTGCCGTTGCCAAGAGCCTCCGAGATAACCCCGCTTAGGTAGAGGTATAAAACCAAGAAGAGGGGGTAAAAGAACCGCACACTTGGAAAAACAGGGGAAACCAAGTACAGGAAAATCAAGAGCACTAAAAAACTTCCGAGAAGTTTCCGTTTACTTCCCAAAATCCTCCCTCTCAGGGAAAGAAGCACGGCGGCTGTTATTAGCGCCGCAATGGGGAGGAACGAATAGCCCGAGAACTGGGAGTAGCCCGAGAAGAACAGGGCCAAGAACTTGTGAAAGAGGTTGGGCATTCCCACTAGGGGCGGATATCTGGCATGCTGGGAGACGTAGGTCTGATAGATGTAATTTCTCGAGGCTCCAAAACCGAGCGGAAACTCGACGAGAATCTTCTCAAGGAGCACGGGGACGGCAAGCAGAACGGCCGTTTTCAAGTTGAGAAGAACGTCCCTGACAACATGAAGCACGGGCTGGATTACCCGCCTGTTGAAGGCGTACATCAAAAGGGAAAGCCACAGCAGCATCAGGAGAATTACCAGGAGGCGCTGGTTCACGTACTGAATCTCGTGGAAGCCGGGAAGAATCAGGAACATTAAAAAAACCCGGTTTGGATACAGCAGGGAAAACGACAGTATTAGGGTAAAGAACAGGAGAACCAGCGAAAAAACTACGAGAACATTTTTTCTTGTAAAAACAACTTCAGAAATTCCCAACAGCTTTTCCCGCACTGAAGGGATTGAATACAGGAGTATAAAGAGGTACTCCGCCAGGAGGAAGGGAATTATTGTAAACTTGTATGAGCTACCAACCGCCGCCAAGAACAGGGCAGCAAACGCATCTCTGTACCTTTGGCTCTGCATATAT
>NZ_JAMONU010000145.1 GCF_027066465.1 Thermococcus sp. | reverse complement strand
ACGCCCATAATGAACGGTGTGGCGAGGGGATTTCTCAGGTAGCCCTGCAGAACCGCTCCGGCGACTCCCATTGAAGCCCCGACGAGGATTCCAGCGACGATTCTTGGCAGTCTTATGCCGAGGATTACGAGACGGTCGTCCCTGCTTCCACCGCCGAAGAGAACCGCAAGGACTTCTCTAACCGGAACGTGATAGGGTCCGCTCGAGAGGGAGAACAGGGAAACCGCTAGCAGGGAAAGGAAAAGGGCGAGGCCTATGAGGAGCTTTCGCCTCAGGTACGCCTTGTAGTCCATAGGCATCACGGGTTGGTCGGCAGGCCGTAGGTGACGTTTCCGGTGGCGAGGTTTATCTTTCCGAACCCGCCGAACTCCTTGGCGAGCTCGCCGTAAACCGGCTTCCCGACGAGGAAGGTAAATATCTCGTTGGCCTTCTTAACGGGGTCTATATTCTTGAAGCGCTCCGGGTAGATAACCTTTCCGATGTAGTAGGCGTCAGCTATGGCGATTCCGATGTTGGTATTGTAGAAGTTGTAGGGCAGGACTCCGTAAAGATTGCCCTCCTCCACGGCCTTGAGCGAGTTGTAGAAGTCGGGGTTGCTCCTGTAGTCGTCGAGGATTATCTTCAAACCACCCTCGTCGATGAAGATGTAGTCCGGGTTCTCCTTGAGGAGCCACTCCTTGTCCACCTGCACCCAGCCGTAGTTGGTGCTCGTCAGGTTGGCCGCTATGTTGTCGAGGTGGAGAACCGTGAAGGGCGCGTAGTCGGTGAAGGTGCTCGTTATCCCGTGGGCGCCCTTGAAGCCTATCCCGCCGACGTAAACCCTCGGACTCTTCAGGCCCTTCGTGAGGTTCTCAAGGTAGCTCTGCTGCTCCTCGATGAACTTTATGACCTCCTCGGCCCTCTTCTCCTTTCCGAGGATTTTTCCAGCTAAGAGGAGCGACTTGAAGAAGACCGGGTCTGTGAAGTTCTTCAGCGTTCCGTAGCTGAGGACCACGACAGGGATTCCCGTTTTTTCCTGAACCTCATCGGCGGTCTGCCTGCTCACGAATACCATGAAGATGACCTGCGGGTGGACCTTAATCAGGGCCTCCATGTCAGGGAGCTTTCCGGGACCGCCTGGCCCGATAACCGGCAGTTTGAGAAGCTCGGGATGGGCCAGTATGTAAGGCCTCCCGTAGGGGAAGCGCTTCTCGAACTCCTCGATTCCGACGACGTCTTTGGTGGCGTTGAGATAGACGAGGATTCTCAAAGCTCCCGGTCCAACGGCAACGACCCTTGTTACGTTTGCCGGAACCTTCACGGTTCTTCCGAGCATATCGGTGACGGTGATGTACTTCTGTGCTTTAGCGGGCGTCGAAGAGGAAACAGTGGAAGTTGCGGTCTTTGTCGGGGAAGTGCCCGCACCAGAGCCGCTGCCTATACATCCGGCCATTGAAACGGCCAGAAGGACTATGAAAACGGCCAAAACTTTCCCCCAGTCAAACCTCATCTCCCTTCACCTCAACTATTCCCCTACCTATAACGGCGTAGTATTTCTCCCCGGCGCATTTCAGGCAGAACGGTTTTCCGTTCCGGTAAACAATCCGGCTCGCCATTG
>NZ_JAMONU010000144.1 GCF_027066465.1 Thermococcus sp. | reverse complement strand
CCCTTGTCCCCGACCTGCTTGGCAAAGGTGACGTCCATCGCTATGCCTATCTCGGGGTCTATTGCGTAGCTCGCAACTTTAGCACCCCTGAGGCCAACCTCCTCCTGAACGCTCGCGACGAAGTAGATATCCGCTTCATGGTTCTCAAGGGCCTTGGCGGTCTCTATCATCGCGTAGAGGCAGACCCTGTCGTCGAGGTACGGCGTTGCAATCCTGTTCTCGCTGAGCTGGGTGAAGGCCGGGGCGAACTCGCCGACCGTTCCAACGCGGAAGCCCATCTCCTCGGCCTCTTCCTTGCTGTCGGCGCCGACGTCAACGACAACCGTGTCCCAATCGGCCGCCTTCTTCCTGTCCTCCGGCTTCTGGATGTGCGGCGGAATGTGCCCGACGACGCCGAAGCGCTCACCCTTGTCGGTGAAGAACCTTATCCTCTGCGCCACGAGGGTTCTCGGGTCAACGCCGCCTATGGGGACGAGGTGGAGGTAGCCGTCCTTGTCTATGTGGTTCACCATCACGCCTATCTTGTCCATGTGGGCCGCAATCATGACCTTCGGGCCGCTTCCCTTCTTGTGGGCTATGACGTTCCCGAGCTTGTCAACCTTAACCTCGTCCACGTAGTCCTTAATCTCCTCAACGACCACGTCCCTGATTCCCAAGAACTCGTATCCAGAAACTCCAGGGGCCTCGACGACCTTTTTGAGAAGCTCGATGTTCACCATGGCTTTCGCCTCCTTTAGATTGTCATCTGAATGTATTCGGCCGCCTTAATAAGGTTTACGAAGGAAAGGGTCAGCCGAGGAGGGCCTGAAGGTACGCCTCCTCCCCGGGTTCGAGGTTAAGCTCCCAGACGAGCCTTCCGTCCTCGACTTTAACCTCTCCCTTCGTTGCCCTCGCCTCCAGAACCGAAACCTGCCTCTCCACCCGGTAGCCCTTCAGCTCCTTGAGCTTCGGAGCACGAACCTTGATGAAGTAGTACCTGTCGAGGGTTTCCTCCTGAACCTCTGGAACCGCGAAGGCGAGGTAGGAGGTTCCGGCCAGAACGAGGCCGGCGGTTATCAGGATTAGACCCATTAATCCGTAGTTGCCCCTCCCTTTCCCGCTTGACTGAACGGGAGTTGTGTTCATGGGAATCTGGGGGGACTGGGATGAACTCGATACAGCGGATGATGTTTTCGTGGCTTCAGCGGGTCTCTGAACCGTAACAACGGCTTGACCGCCAACGTATTTATCGCTCTCGGCCGAGAGGATTATCACCCCGTAGCCCGTTACGTTGAGGTTGATGACTGTGGCCCCCGATGAGTTCGTAACCGTGTACTCCTTTCCCAGCGGGCCTGATGCAACAACGGTAACGTTGGGAACGGGCGCCCCAGTTGAATCAACGACTTTGACGATTAGGGTTGAGTTCCTCTGTTCGTAGTTTATGAAGAGCTTTTTGACGTCAACGAACGTCGTTACTATCTTTCCATCGAGGTCGAGAACAATCTTATATATACCCGGCTGATTCACCGAGTACGAAACCTCCCCGTTCTCGTCCGTTGTGAACTCTATCCCGTTAATCTTCACCAGTATCCCGGGCACGCCTCCGGTGGAGTTGTAGACGAGAACGTGTATCGCCCCGTTCTGGAAGTAGACCTTGTAGAGGAGGTGCCGCTGATAAACCCTGAAGGTCTTCGTAACGCTCTTGAACTTGCCCCCAAAGTTCGCCCATAGGAGGACGGTGTAGTTTCCAATCTGGGGTTTCCTTAAACGAATAACCTTAACCCAGCTTTCGCCGGGGTTCAGGTACGTTGAGTTTTCACCGCTCATTATAACGGTGCCGTTCAGAAGAATTCTGTAGCCAACGGAACCCAGCAGAACGCCGTTTGCCTTCGAGACGGCTTTGAGAACTATCGTAACGTCGTGGCCGTAGATGTAGCTCTTACCAACCTCAACGTCGAGGTAGTAGTCGAGCAACAGACCGACCTTTACGGTAACCCGGGCCTGGGCGTAGAAAGAGCCGGACCTGGCGACGAGGGTGAGGTTGTAGGTTCCCGAAGGAACCGTGAGAACCTTTACGGTTATCGTCCCCTTAACGGTTCCGTTGGGGGGAATTGGAGTTCTTATAAGTTCTGTCTGGTACAGAAAGCCCTGAGCGGGACCGGTAACGTAAACGGTTACGTTCCCGATTGTGGTGTTGCCGAGGTTTTGAATCTGGAATGGTATTACGACGGTCTGGCCGGGAAGGGCGGGGATGTTGTTGTTCAGGGGCGTTATTGTAAGAACCACCTCCCCACAGTGGGCAGCGGGAAGAACCGAGATGAGCAGGAGCACGGCCATTACAACGCTAAGCTTTTTCATCGCCAACCACCCCGGTGAGCGTTCTCTGCCTCCCTATAAGCTCCTCGAGGGTGAGAAAGCTGGAGGAAGGTTCAACCCGGTAGTTCTTTCCCGATGAGCCGAGGAATTCCGGTCTAAAGAACCGCCAGCCGACGTTAACGAACTTAACGGCTATAACAGGCTTTCCGCCAAAGCGGTTCGCGAAGGAAAGTAGCCTCTCAACGTCCTCTTTGGGAAGGTACAGTCTGCTTCCCCTGGTGCTCTTCACCTCTATGCAGAGGTACTCCCTGCCGTTGCCGGCCACCAAATCAACCCTGTGACTGCCCGCAGAACGGAGAACAGCGTAACCGTGCCTTTCGAGCATCCTCGCGAGTTCCCTCTCCGCGCTGGCTCCACGGCGGTACCTCATTTTATCCCTCATCCTACTTATCCTCAGGTTATCTTTATAAGTTCTCCCCAGAAGTTAAAAACGGTGGTGAAGATGGCGATTTACGAGATTAACGGAAAAAAACCTAAAATTCACCCCACGGCCTTTGTTGATGAGAACGCCGTGGTTATAGGGGACGTCGTTCTTGAAGAAAAAACCAGCGTCTGGCCTTCAGCCGTTCTGAGGGGGGACATCGAGCAGATTTACATCGGCCCCTGCTCCAACGTTCAGGACAACGTGAGCATACACACCTCCCACAACCAGCCGACGATAATCGGGAAGTACGTTACCATCGGCCACAACGCCGTCGTTCACGGCGCCGAGGTTGGCGACTACGTAATCATCGGCATGGGAGCGATAATCCTCGACGGGGCGAAGATAGGAAAGCACGTTATCATAGGGGCGGGAGCGCTCGTCCCGCCCGGCAAGGAGATTCCCGACTACAGCCTCGTCCTCGGCGTTCCAGGTAAGGTAGTCAGGCAGCTCAGCGAGGAGGAGATTGAGTGGACGAAGAAGAACGCGGAAATTTACATGGAGCTCGCCGAAAAGCACCTAAAATCAAGGAAGAGGATTGAGTGAGGGAGATGATTTATCGAATTCTTTCCCACGTTCCCCACATTATTTTCAAGCCCGCCTACGACCTCTACGAGCGCTACCTCTTCGAGAAGGTGAAGTCCGGGAACATACCGAAGCACGTGGCAATAATAATGGACGGGAACAGACGGTGGGCCAGGAAACTCGAAAAGCCGCCGTGGTACGGGCACTTCTTCGGCTCCAAAAAGCTTGAGGAGATAATGGAGTGGTGCCGGGAGCTTGGTATAAGGACGCTGACGGTCTATGCATTCTCAACAGAGAACTTCAGGCGTTCCCCAGAGGAAGTCAGCGCACTCATGAACCTCTTCGAGCAGAAGTTCAAGGAGCTACTCGAAGACGAGCGCGTCCACAGGTACGGCATTAGGGTGAACGTCATCGGAAGGAAGGAAATGCTACCGGAGAACGTCAGAAAGGCCGCGGAGGAGGTAGAACGTGCAACGAGGAAGTACTCAAACTACATCCTCAACATAGCACTCGCCTACGGGGGGCGAAGCGAGATAACAGATGCCGTCAGGGAGATAGTGAGGGACGTTCTGGCGGGAAAGCTCAAGCCTGGGGAGATAGACGAGGAGCTTATAAAGCGCTACCTCTACAACCCTGGAATGCCCGACCCGGACATAGTCATAAGAACCGGAGGGGAAGAAAGAATAAGCAATTTCCTCCTGTATCAGATAGCATACAGCGAGCTTTTCTTCGTTGACGTTTACTTTCCAGAGTTCAGAAAGATTGACTTCCTCAGGATTATCCGAGAGTTTCAGAAGAGGCAACGGCGCTTCGGGAGGTAGTTTTTAAGCTTTTCTGCTAAAGCTTATTAACGTTCGCGAGAACTCCTCCCGGTGGGGAGCATGTACAGCGAGCTCAGTCCAGGGGTTAAGAAGGTTTACTTGCAGGTTCGCTACCTCGACGACTACCACTGGGAAATCGCGGACTCCAGCATAAGGGGAGTCCATAAAAAAAGCAACGTTGAGGTTCTTATTGACGTCGCCAAGGACAGAAAAGAAGCGGATGCCCTCTCGGAGAAGGACGTGGACGGAATCCACATAGTGGCAATACCTGAGAAGGGTGTCTTCTACATAAAGAACGGAACGTTCGTTCTCACCTACCGCTACCTCAAGGCCACGCTGGCGGATATAAACGACCACATAGTCTGGGCGGGTTTTAAGGTCACGGAAAACGACGGAAGGCTCGTTCAAGAGGACATCTACGAGTACCTTGGGGGAGCTCTTGTAAACCACATAAAGAACAACGTCTTGGCCGGCCAGGACTACATCTTCTGGCAGTTCTACAAGTGTGAGGAGTGCGGCAAGTACGTGGACATAGAGAACCTCGAAAACCACCTGAGGGGACACGGAATAAAGCTCCACGAGAAGAGCGAGGAGCGCTATGAAATCTTCGAGATAAACTTCAGGGACGGGAAGGTCTACGACAAGTTCGGTAAGGAGGTCAAGCTCGACCTCTTCAGCGATGAGGCCAAGGAGTTCATAAGGGAGGTGCTGTCCGGGACGCACTGAGGTGTGAAAATGGGGGAGCTCCGCATTTCGGACATACTCCCCGTTGAGTGCCTCCTCGGCTCAACGATTGCCATAGTTTACGATACGTACTCCTCAGCCTGGCAGATTCCCCTCGTTTTTCTCAAATACGTCCTTGAGAGGGGAGGCTTTGGTGTTATCTCAAATTACACGCTCCCGATGAGCTCCCTGATTAGGAAGGCTTCATCAATTGGTCTCAACATAAAGAAGGAACTACTCAACGGCAGGATGGCAATAATAGACCTCTTCGGGACGAGATATTCTGCATCAAAGCCAAACCTTCCCAACGTGTTCTACCTCGATAAGGTTGAACCCGAGACCATAAACCCGAAGATAGAGAGGATTTACACCCTCAGCCTTTCTGGGGTTATTGGGGACAGACATCTAATACGGGTGATATACACTTTAGACGGTGCGGCGATGATGCTCGGTGAGGACCATACACTGAAGTTGCTGAATCAGACTCCCTCCTACACCAGCAGAGTCCTTGAGAACTCAACGGCTGTTCTTTCGCTCAACCAAGACGTCGTGTCAAAGAGGTTCGTTGCATGGACTTCAGGCATCAGCGACGTCGTTCTCACGGTGAGAACCTTTCTAAAGGAGGGAGAGATGAGGGAGTACCTCTACGTAACGGCCGCACCCTGCGAGGACTTCGAGCCGGCCGTCTACATACTCCGCGTAACGAGGAAAAAGGGTATAGAGAGGTTTAGAATAAGAAAAGTCAATGGTTCAGCCCCTGAACTTGGGCCTTCTGCTGAGGAGAAGCGGTAACGGCCTCGGCTTGTAGGGGAAGCCTTCCGTCTTCCCCCTGATTTCCCTGATGAGGTCCTCCAACTGCATCTCAAGCTGTTTGCCGTCCTCCCTCCTCCTGACGGTGACGGTGTTCTGCTCCTTCTCGTTCCTGCCGACGACAATGATGTAGGGAATCCACTCCTTCTCGGCCTTCCTTATCTTCTTGTTGAGCCTGTCGTTGGTGTCATCGACGTCCACCCTTATTTTCGCGCCCTCTAGCTTTCCTGCCACGTAGAGCGCGTAGTCAAGAACGTCCTCGCTGACCGGAATAACTCTAACCTGTATCGGGCTGAGCCAGAGCGGGAAGGCCGGTTTCTTGCCCATAGCCTGCAGTTTGGCCTGCTTCTCGAGGATTGCGTACATAACGCGCTCGATGGCTCCGCTCGGCGAGCAGTGGAGTATGAGCGGATAGCGCTCCTTGCCATCCTCGTCGTAGTAGGTTATGCCGAAGCGCTCCGCATTTTCCACGTCAATCTGGACGGTGCTCAGAGCGGCCGCCTTGTCGAGGTTGTCAACGAAGTTGAACTCGAACTTGAGGATGAAGTAGAAGAACCTCTGGTCCCACATCTCGATGAGAACCGGCTTGCCGATTATCCTCGCCAGCTCGACGATGAAGTCCTTATTGGCTTCCCAGAAGTCGCGGGTGAACCTTATGGCAACCTCGTAGTCCTCCGGCGTGAGCCCAACGCCCCTGAGAACCTCCATGCTGAGCTTGTACTGCTTCTTGAACTCGTCCATCGCCTGCTTGAGGTCCTTGGCAACGGTGTGCATATCGGGCATCGTGAAGGCCCTGAGGCGTCTGAGGCCAGAAAGCTCACCGCTCTTCTCGCGCCTGAAGGAGTATCTCGTAAGCTCGTACATCCTGAGCGGAAGGTGGCGGTAGCTGATTATCGCGTCCTTCTTGATGAGGAACTGGCCGAAGCAGGCCGCGAAGCGGAGGAAGAACTTCTTGTCACCGCTCTTGACGATGTACTGCCTCGCCGGGAAGCGGTTGAGGTACTTCTCCAGAGCTGGGTGCTCGAAGTCGTACATAATCGGGGTTTCCACTTCCATCGCTCCGTACTCGACGACCTTCTCGGTGACGTACTGCTCGAGGAGGCCCTTGATAAGCCTGCCCTTCGGGTAGTAGCGAAGGTTTCCGGCGTCACTTCCAGGTTCGTAGTCAACCAGCTCGTGCTCCAGCATTAGTTTAACGTGCGGCGGCTCCCTCTCGGCTACCCTGTTCTTGGCTATCTCGTAGTTGACGAACTTCCTCAGGTTCTCATGGCCCGTGAAGTCGAACCTGTCGACCTCAATCAGCTCTCCTTCGGGTGTGAGAATAAACCAGTGGCTTACAAGCTCCTTCTCCTCTTTTTCGAGCGCTATGTTGCGCTCCTCCTTTGAAACGCCCTCCTCAGGGACTATTGTCCTGCTGAGCTCTGCCAGGGGGTGGCCCTTGCAGGAAAGCTTGAAAGCCTTGTAGTAGCCGAAAGGTGCTCTTTTAACCTCGTAACCCTTTTCGCGAAGCTTCTCTTCTATCTTCTTAAGTATCTCAAGGGCGACATCTGGTTTTGCAAGCTCACTGCTGAGGTGCGCGAAGGGGTAAACGAATATCCTCTCCGCCCTAACCTGCTTCGCAACGTCCTCTATCTCAGTTATGGCCTTCTCAACTACCTCCTCTGGATTGGTCTCGTCAACCTTCTCAACGCTTATGAAAACCGCCAGAACCTCGTCGAGCCTGCCCTTTTTCTGTTCCTCGCTTATCGGCTCGGGGTTCTTCAAGGCCCTATCCCTGACCTCGTACTCGAGGTAGTCGGCGTGTATCAGAAGCATTCTCATTCCTACCACCACCCTTCCATCGCCTCGAATTACTAAAACTTTTTCCTTTGGCCTATAAACCTTAGGGGAACGCTTAAAAAATCGGCGTAGGAAAATCTTCGGAGGTGAGGGAATGGAGGATAAGAAGGTCAAAAACGGAGACCTCGTCCTTCCCGGGGACTACCTCGGGGTTATAGAGGAGTTCATGCCCGGCGAAGGAGTAAGGGAGGAGAACGGAGAGCTTTACGCGACCAGGGCTGGCAGGGTTAGAATCAACCCCGAGAAAATGGAGATAAGCGTCGAACCTGTGACCGACACACCACCCCTCCCGCAGGTCGGGGACATAGTCCTCGCGAGGGTCATAGAGGTCAAGCCCCAGGCCGTAATCGTCCAGCTCCTCCAGATAGAGGGTCGCGAGAACGACAGGGAGATAGCGACATCGAAACTGGCCGGAATCCACATCTCGCAGGTCAAGGAAGGTTTTGTTGAAGACATAACGAAGGAGTTCAAGATTGGCGACGTCGTGAGGGCGAAGGTTATCTCCAACGAGAAAAGTCCCATACAGCTCTCCACAAGGGAAAAGGATCTCGGTGTTGTCTACGCCCTCTGCTCCCGCTGCAGGACACCCCTCATAAGGCGCGGGGACAAGCTAATCTGTCCGCGCTGCGGTAATGTCGAGACGAGAAAGCTCTCACCCTACTACAGGAAGCTGAAGGTGACCCTATGAGGGCCAAGAAGGTAATAACGATTCACGTCAGGAGCGATGTTGAAAAGGAGGAGTTCATGAAGGAGCTCCAGAGGCTCCGCCTACCGGCTTTCATCTACGTTCACGGAAAGCTGGACTCCATCAAGATAAACGTTCAGGGGACGAAGGACGAGGTCAGGGAAGCGATAAGAAAGATACGGGAAATTCACAACAGGGTTAGGGCAAAGCTCTACCCAGACAGGCGCGGTCTCTACCACTACACGGTAGACGACCTCCTGCGCGAGGCCGGAACGAGCGTCTCGACACCGATAATCATGAGAACACTCGAACTATTGGGCGAAACGGCGGAGCTGAGGGATGACGAACTGATAACCTCCCTCCCATGGGGCGAGGCGGTTGAACTCGTAAGGAAACTCGGCGAGGTCTTATCCGGGATAGCCCTCCAGACGACGAGACAGATTAGAGAAGTCGTCGTTCCAGTAAGCGTTGCCTTTGAAATCGAACCGGATGAAGTTTTGGAGACCCTCACAAGTCTCGGCATAGCCGAGTGGAAGGAGGATAAGTTTAAATACGAACTGGTCAAGAACAAGGAGCGGGCCCTAGAAGAGTTGCTGAAAGCTTTATCGGGTGATGCTGATGAGGATTGAGGTTATAAAGCGCGAGGATAACCTCCTCGAGTTCTACCTTGAGGGGGAGGACCACACCTTCGCCAACCTGCTCAACGAGGTGCTCCACGAGAACGAGCACGTCAAGTTCGCCGGCTACACGATTGAACATCCCATTCTCATGGCCAGAAAGCCCCGCTTCAAGGTCGTTACCGACGGCAAGGTCAAGCCGGAGGAAGTTCTTGAGGAGGCCGCGCAGAAGATATTCGACCGCGCAAGGGTTCTTCTCGAGGCATGGAAGAAGGCCCTCGAAGGGTGAAGCCCTTGCCCCCTTTTCCCTATTCCAAGGACTTCACCGACAAGGGGCTAGCCAAATTCGGCGATTCTCTCCTCAACTTCGTCTTTTCTCTGGCATTGAGCGAGTACCTCGGAAGGCCGACCGGGGAGAGGGTTCCCAACGCTTCTCTGAGCATAGCCCTTGAGATGTCGGGATTGAGAAAGCTCGTCCCGCCGAGGAGCGACAAACACGCGAGGGGCGACGTTGCCGAGGCAATCTTAGCTTACTCTTGGCTCGAAGGGCTGATAACGATTGAGGAAGCCGTCAAGCTAATCCGCGAGAACCTGAGCGAGGACGTTACCCACTTCACCCGGAAGAAAGAGGCGATAGGAAGGGCCCTCGCGGTTCTCTACGGAGAGATAGGGAAGAGGATAGGAGTTTAAAATCAGAGACTTGTAAGTAGCTCTATCAGCCCTTGCTTGCTCGGTATTTTGGCAAACTTGTCCGGGTCCTTGACCTTCAGGAGCAGTGGGACGTCGCCAAACAGGCGAAGTACCTTGCCGAAGGGTATGCTTCCTTCCCCTGGCAGGAGGTGGAGGTCGCCGACGCCGTAAGCCAAAGCGTCTTCCGGCTCGACCTGCGGGAAGAGCTTTCCGAAGTTGTCGTGTATCATCAGGATTACCGTCTTGTCGGTGCCAAGCTTCACATCTTCCAAAAGCTTCTCCTCGTTGCCTTGGGCGCTGAGGAAGGCGTGGGCCACGTCGAGGGCGAAGCCGACGTTCTCCCTGTCAACGTTGTCCACCACGTAGAGCGTGTCCTTGACGCTGAAGGTGTTCTCAAGGGCTATCTTTATGTCAAAGGGCCCGACCATATCAGCTAACTGCTGTATGGCCTCGATTTCGAGGTCGAGCCTTCCCGTTCTACCGCTCTGCATGACGATTACCTTGGCGCCGAGCTTAATCGCGACATCGGCAACGGCCTTGGCGACGCGGAAGTGGCGCGTGTAGTAGATGTGGTCGCGCAGGTTGACCGAGGTGGGCATTCTAACTATGTAGTCGATTCCAACGCCCCTCAGAGTCGTCTCAATCGGGCGGAGCTTCTTCTCGACAACCACACCGTTCTTGATTAGTCCAAGGGTGTGGGGAAATATCGAGACGAAGTCGTAGTTCTTAATCTTCACATCCGCGAGTATCGAGGCGAGGGTCTTGTCCTTCGTGACAAAGTGTGGGTAAATTGTCACTCCTATCTCCATACGACCACCTGCCGAGAAGTTATCGGCTTGATATAAAAGCTTAGCGAGGTAGGTTTAAAAGGGTCTCCTCAAAGGGCCGATGGGTGAGGAGATGAGGGAGAACCTGTGGAAGTACGTCTCCGCGGTTCTGATAATACTGCTCGTCCTTGCGAGCGTCGCGATAGCGGTTCTCTACGAGCAGGTGAATGTAACGCCCGTATCCAACGTCACGCCGGCCGTAGTTGAGAACCCGGTAAACGTAACGTGCAACGCAACCGGCTCCAGCCTTCAGCTCAGCCAGCTGAGAGATGAGGTCGCCTTCCTCAGGTCGGAGCTTGCCAAACCCAACGGGACAACGATAGCGGTTGTGCCAATCTTCGGGATAATAACCGACTACACGGCCCTCGAAGTTGTTCCCCTCCTGCGGAAGCTTGCGGAAAACGACTCCATCGGAGGGGTTCTCCTGTGGATTGAAAGTCCCGGCGGTGACGTCGGCCCGGTGATGGACATCTACTCAGCCGTCAGGAAGCTCGCCCTCGTCAAACCCGTCGTGGCGTATTCCGGCGGAATAATGGCCTCGGGCGGCTACTACATAGCGAACGGTGCAGATAAAATAGTGGCGAGTCCACTCGCCCAGGTCGGAAGCATAGGGGTTATATACGTTCACTACGATTTACAGAAGAACTACGAGATGAACGGCATCAAGGTCGAGGTCTTCAAGACAGGTCCCTACAAGGACATGGGCGCTGAATGGAGGGATTTAACACCGGAGGAGAGAAAGATAATAAGCAACATGGTCAACACATACTTCCAGGCGTTCCTTCAGGCGGTGAGCGAGGGCAGGAACATGAGCATCTCGGAAGTTAAGAAGTTCGCCACGGGAAGGACGTGGTTCGCAGAGAACGTAACTGGAACGCTCGTTGATGAAACTGGAGGAATGGACACCGCCATAAGCCTGCTTGAAAAGCTTATGAACGTCAGCGGGGCAAGGGTGATTATATACAAAAACCTTGAGACACCGAGCGATTTCGGTGTTTACGGAAGCGAGGCCCTTTACCTCGACCCCGACTACCTGAAACCCTACATCGGGGGTGGTTGAATGCTCTGCGAGGAGAAGCTTGAGGTGTTTGAGAACGGCTTCGAAGATGGAAAGTTCAAGCTCAGGATTGAGTTCTACGGGAAAGACGCCAGAAGGCTTCTCCTCGCGGTGATAAGGGAGCTCTACCTCCCAGACTACGGGGAGGACTACGTATACCCCTTCGAGTGCGCCAAGGAGTACTGGGGAATCTACCTCGACCCGAGCGAAATTATCGCGGAAGAGCCGAACTTCAGTCCGGTTAAGTTCGTCAACAGGAGCGTTCTCAACAGGCTTGAGAAGACCTTAAGCGAGATAGATGCGCCGGCTGAAGTCAAGGAGAGGGTTGACCTCGAGAGGGCGGAAGTCGTGAAGCTCAAGAAGACTCTGCTCGCGCTCGGAAAGGACTTCATCCTCGACGAGAGAGGCTATCTCATAGTCTTCAGCAAGCCGAGCGCGAGGGAGCTAATCCTGAAGTACCTGGGGATGCTGGATGGAGCTTGAAACCGCCGTCTGGATTGCAGTCTCGCTCGTGATACTCTACCTTACGTGGCAGACGGTTAGCCCCGTTCTTTCCCCCATTATCGTCGCCGTAACGCTCGCCTACATCCTCTACCCCATTCACGAGAAGCTCAGCAACCGCGTCGGAAACCGCTGGTCTGCCCTGATAATGACGGGTCTCGTAACGGTTGTGTCGTTCTTCTTTATCCTTGGCTTCGCCCTCTGGATGAACGACGTCAAGTACTCCCTCACCGGCTACGTTGATACGTTCTTCAGCTGGCTCCTCGGCCTGCACCTTCCACCCGACGCCTACGACCTCCTGCAAAAGCTTTCTCAAGCAATAACCGACCGCTTCAACGCCTATGTTCTGGGCTACACCTACTCCCTTCCCAAGCTGGCCCTCCAGGTCATCGTTATGGTCTTCGCATTCTACGGCGTTCTCGTTAACGCAAAGGCCATAAAGAGAGAGGTTTACTCGCTCCTTCCCCCCTCCAACAGGGAGCTCGCCGTTAAGCTCATCAGCAGGGCGGGGGAAACGCTTCACTACGTTCTGCGCGGCTGGCTGCTCGTGAGCGTTGGAAAGGGCTTCCTGATGGCCGTGGCATTCTACATCTTCGGTATCTCAAACACCGGTGGTTCGATAGCGGCCGGAATCCTGACTGCGGTGCTTGAGTTGCTGCCGGTAGTCGGCGGATGGATGGTATGGCTTGGAGGGGCGTTCTACCTCTTCACCTCGGGCATGGTCGGGCATGCACTTGCACTGTCCCTCTACGGGGCAACCCTCGTATCGCCTTTACCCGATGTTTTCCTAACCAAGAAGCTCGGCAGAAGACAGTGGGGTGTTAACGCGCTCGTAAGCCTCGTGGGAATCTTCGGAGGCTACATTGCTTTTGGCTTCGTCGGAATCATTATCGGACCGGTTTCCCTGTCGCTCCTGATAACGCTCCTCGAAGAATGGAAGAGGGCAAAGAACTCTAGGGCGAAAACCGTCCAATGAACTCGGCAACCTTAACCGCGTCGAGCGTTTCCCTCACGTCGTGGGTCCTCACTATTCTCGCACCCTTCAGAACCGCTATGGCAGTTGCCGACAGACTGCCGGCGAGCCTTTCCTCTGGTTTCCTTCTGCCGGTTATTGCCCCTATAAAGGACTTCCGCGAGATGCCGACGAGGATTGGCTTTCCAAGGAGCTTGAGCAGATTGAGGTTGGCTATGACCTTCGAGTCCCACTCGTACCACGGCGGCCACTCCGGGCGGAGAAATCCTATTGCGGGGTCAACGGCAACATCTTCGACCCCGTGCTCCTCCGCTATCGTCAGGCTCTCCTGAAGGAACTCTATGACAGTCCTGACCGGGTCCGAGAAGTTCTCAACATTTCCGTGGGCGCAGAGAACGGCCGGAACACCGTATTCGGAGGCAACTCTCACCATCTCCGGGTCGCCCTTGAAGCCGGTTACGTCGTTTATGATGTCCGCGCCGGCCTTTAGAGCTTCCTCCGCAACCCTCGCGCTGGTTGTGTCTATGCTCACTGGAACGTCAACCGCATCCTTGACGACCTTAACCGCCCAGACGGCCCTCCGAATTTCCTCTTCCAGCGGAATCTGGGTCTCGAGGTAAGGGGCTGTTGATTTTGCGCCTATATCCATGAAGCTCGCCCCTTCTTCAACCATCCTAACTGCGGTCTCGGCAAGGGTCTTTTCGTCGTTTCTCACGCTCCCCTTGTAGAAGCTCTCCGGCGAGACGTTTATCACTCCCATTATCTTCGGCCTCTCGAGACTGATTCCCGCAAACTTCATTAGCACCACCACCGAGAGTCCTCAAGGGCGAATAAAAGGGTGATGGGGATGATAATCCGGACGCCGAAGAGGCTTCACCTTGGCCTGATAGACCCTACCGGTTCGCTCGGAAGGCGCTTCGGGAGCCTTGGAGTGGCGCTTGAAGGGGGCTACGAGGTAAAGGTTCTGCCCGCTGAACGGCTCGAAATAAAGGCCGAGGGCGAGGACGTAGAGACGATAAGGAAAGCCGTCGGGAGAATGAACTCGGCCTTTGGAACCGGAACCGGCTACCTCATCGAAGTGCGGAAGACCATTCCGAGGCATATAGGCCTCGGCTCAACAACACAGCTGAGCCTAGCTGTTGGAACCGCAATAGCGAGACTTAACGGGCTGGAAGTTCCAATTGAGAAACTCGCGGGAGTTCTCGGAAGGGGAAAGAACAGCGGGGCGGGGATTTACGCCTTCGCTCACGGGGGCTTCGTCCTCGATGGAGGGGTTAGGGAGGGCGTTCCTCCGCTGATACTCCGCGAGGATTTTCCCAAGGAGTGGGCGTTTCTGCTCGTGATTCCGAAGGTAAAGCCGGGACTCGACGAGGAGGAGGAAAAGCTCGTTATGGAGGGGGACTTTGGAAGCCTCGAAGCCGCCCGGGAAATAAGCTACAGAATTCTGCTCGGTCTCCTGCCCGCGCTAAAGGAGAGGAACATCAAGGCCTTCGGTGAGCATCTCTCGGCGATACAGAGGCTCGTCGGCAGGCACTTCGCGGAGTTCCAAGGAGGGGAGTTCAGGGAGGACGTGGAGTTAATCCTTGACTGGTTAAGCAAGAAAACATACGGCGCAGGCCAGAGCAGCTGGGGGCCAACGGTTTACGGCCTAATCCTGAAGGCGGAGTTCCAGAGGCTTTCTGCCGAGCTTAACGACCACCTTAAGGAGCACGGGATAAGGGCTGAGGTCGAACTCGGCCTTCCGAGGAACACCGGGGCAGAGGTTGTTAGCGAAAACGCCTTCCTGGAAAGGTTGATAAGGAGCGTGGCACAATGACGCTCGACCGCTTCGTGAGGATAAAATACCGGGAAGATGAAGATAAAATCGAGAGGCTCGTGGAAATACTGCGGGAGCTCGGCATCGACTGCGCGAGAACCATTGAGGAGAAGGTTGATTTGCAGTTCGACGCCCTCAAAAACCTCCGGAAAAACCTGAAGGACGATGAACTCTTCATCAAACTTGTTATAGCCAACGCGCTCGTCAGCTATCAACTGAACGGGAAGGGCGAGGACTGGTGGTGGGAGTTCTCAGGGCATTTCTCGAAGAACCCGCCGGAGAGAATAACGGAGGCCTACGCCCAGTTTCTCCCCAACTCAAGAACCAACAGGCGTCTCGTTGCCGGGAAGCTCAAGAGAATCGAGCGGGTCGGCCCCTTCTTAGAGTCTCTCTCGATGGACGAGCTGAGAAACTACTACTTCAACGGCATGGAGAGGCTCAGAGATGACCTCGCGAAGGTTATGAAGTCTAAAAGGAGCGCGAAAACGATAGTCTTCGCCGTGAAGATGTTCGGCTACGCCGGGAGGATTGCCTTCAATGCCTTCGTTCCCTATCCAATGGCCATCGAGATTCCGGACGACGTGAGGATAAACGCCTATACCAAGCGCTTCACCAGCGAGTCTCCGGTTAGCTTCTGGGGTAGAATCGCAGAGCGAACGGGAATTCCGCCGCTTCACATAGACTCAATCCTGTGGCCGGTTCTCGGTGGAAAAGGCGAGGTCATTGAGCGGTTGAGGAGGCACTGTCCAAAGGCGGAACTCGTTCTTGAACTTAGGGGACTCTAATTTCATTCCTACAATATTAACAAAATTTTTATACTCTTTGTGTTAGTGTTTCTGAGGTGAGACCATGCGATGGGGCTTCGAGCTTGAGCTGGAGAAGGGCATAAGAACGAAGAAAATCTGGGCGCTCGTGGCAATCGTCATAATACTCTACCTTCCAATGTTCTATTCGATGAAGCAACAGACCGGGATTACGGAAAAGAGCGTGATATCGCTCATAATCTCCTACACAACCCAGGTTTCCCTGTTCTTCCTGGGAATAATGGCGATAGTTCTCGGAGCTGGAGCCTTTTTGAAGGAGATGGAAGATGGAACGATAAGAATAGCACTGAGCAAGCCGATAAAACGGATAGAGTACCTCCTTGGAAAATTCGGGGCAAACTTTGCAATTTTCATGCTTATAGTCTTCATCATGACGGCCGTTACGCTGATAGGCCTGAAGTGGGTGGGAATAAACGTGGGGCCAGTTTACTCCGACGTCGTTATCCTGAACGTTCTCTTGGGCTTCGTTTTGGTCGGGTTCATAACAATCGGCTACCTCATGAGCCTGTCACTGCGCTCCTCGGGAACGGCGTTTGGGGTTGCCCTCCTCGTCTTCTTCCTGCTGTACCTCGTCCTTCCCGGGTACGTCCAGTACAAGGCCGTTTCTGCAACCAGCTACTCCGACACGAACTCATACACCCACATCAAAGACGAATACTACACAAGATACCTCTTTTTCGCACCAAACGCCCAGTTCAACGTGATACTTGACAACACAATGGAAATTCAGAACATTACGGAGGGGGTGTACGGACCCGTCTACGTGGGCCTGGGCCATGCTCTGAAGAAAACCGTTGTGAACGTCGTCCTGCTGGTGGGAATGCCCTTCGTATACCTCGGACTGGCCGCTCTGAGGTTCAAAAGGGTTGACCTGAGGTGATGGTTATGATTACCGTCGAGAACCTGGTCAAGGTTTACAAGGACACCAAAGCCCTGGACGGTCTGAATCTAAGCGTCCCCAACGGCGTTATCTACGGCTTCCTTGGACCAAACGGCGCCGGTAAGAGCACGACAATCCTGAGTCTGCTCGGTCTCGTTCTTCCTCAGGAGGGTAGAATAGCACTCTTCGGCGAGGAGGTCTTCAGGGACGGAACGTTCAACGAGAGCAATCTCGTTA
Organism: Thermococcus sp.; assembly: GCF_027066465.1. Taxonomy (GTDB): domain Archaea; phylum Methanobacteriota_B; class Thermococci; order Thermococcales; family Thermococcaceae; genus Thermococcus. The sequence continues at coordinate 14,031 of NZ_JAMONU010000144.1, read as the reverse complement.
AAGCCAAAGCCAGAATCGGCTACATGCCGGAGCACGCCACCCTGTGGGAGTTTCTAACACCACTACAGACCCTCAACATAATCGGTAAGGCCTTCAAGATTCCGAAGGAGGAGCGGGAAAAAAGAGCAGAGGAGCTTTTGAAGCTCGTTAACCTCTGGGAGGTCAGGAACAAGAAGGTCGGCAAGTTCTCGAAGGGAATGCGTCAAAGATTGCTCCTCGCCCAGGCTTTGATAAACGACCCCGAGCTTTTAATCCTCGACGAGCCAATGACCGGCCTCGACCCCAAGGGCATCGCCGAATTCAAGGAGATTATCAGGGAGCAGAAAAAAGCCGGAAAGACGGTCTTCTTCTCAAGCCATATCCTGGCCCACGTTGAGGAGATATGCGACACCGTCGGAGTTATAGTAAAGGGCAGGCTCGTTCTGGAGGACAGCATCGAAAACATCAAGCGGGAGTTCCTGAGAAAGGCAGGTTACACGATTATCATCGAGACTAACAGGCCCGTGGACTGGAGTTCCACAGCGTGGAACGTCACGCCACTCGGCGAGAGGAAGTACCGTGTCGTTGCTCCTGAAGATATTCGCGAGGAACTTCACGACTACGTGGCCTCACAGGGTGCAAAAATCCTAACCATGCAGGTGAAGGAGCCAAGCCTCGAGGAAATCTTTCTTAAACTCGTTGAGTAGTTCACTTTTCAACTTCTCAATTTTGTTCAGAAAACTTTTTAGGTTTTATTTTCGAAGGATTCTGAGGTGTTCGAATGCTACTCCCAATGCACATCTTCGTTGCCTACCTCATAGGGACCTGGAGGGGCTGGAACAGGAAGCTCCTCGGGCTGTTCGTCATAGCAAACTCCGCACCGGATTACAGCTTCATTCAGATGCTCCTCACCACCGGCGATTTCACGAGGATCTTCTTCAACCACGGCTTCGTCTCGTTCATCTACATGCTCCCCTTCGGTCCGCTCGGAGTTCTGGGCAACGGCCTGCACCTGCTCGCGGACTTCTTCACAGGAAGGATTCCCTTCCTCCCGAACGGCGTCTGGTACGGCTTTCCAAGGCTCGGCTGGCACCTCTGGGACAAGTTCATACTCGTCCCCTGGGAGGTCCCGATAGCGATTGCCGGCCTCTACGCGGCCTACAGGCTCGGGACGGGTAAGGTTCTCTACTCGCTCTCTGCGTTCCTGCTCGGCTACGCCGTCTTCATCGCCCTCAGCCCGCTCTACCCAATCAACCCGTTCCTCTCGACGGGGCTCAGCTTCCTCGCCCTCTGGTACCTCTACGAGAAGGTGGAGATAATAGACCTGCTGGAGGGCAAGATGGTGAAAAAAGCGGAGGGGGTTAAAGCTTAGCCCTCTCGAATTCTTCCTTTCTGTCGAGGGGTTTCGTCGCGTCGATGCCCCACTTGGCGGTTAAGCTCTTCTCAGCGGAAGGGTCGAGGGAGCTGCCGCGGGCGTTGGGGATTATCACGAGGTCCCTGTCAGCCTGGAAACGTGTCGCCACCGCCCACTCCACGTCGCGGTCATCGTAGATGTCTATGTCCTCGTCAACGACGACCACATGTTTAAGGCTCGGGTGGCCGGCGAAAGCCGCCAAAATCGCGTTCTTGCCGTCGCCGTCGTGCTGTTTGGTTATCGAAACGACGGCGTGGAGCCACATGGCACCTCCTTCCGTCAGCCTCACCCCGTGAACCTTTGGAACCACGCGCTTGACGCTCGCGTATATTTGAGGCTCCTTTGGAAGACCCATGAGCATGAAGTGCTCGTAGCCACCTGGCAGGAGGGCGTGGAAAATAGGCTCATCAACGTGGTACATCCTCTCAAAGACGACCAGCGGTTGCTTCCTCACGTAGTCGTAGGTTCCCGTTATGTCCACGAACGGCCCCTCATCGACCAGCTCTGGTGTTATCTTCGCCTCGAAGACGAACTCGCTCTCGACCGGCACGGGAATCCCGCCCAGCTCAATAACTTCAACCGGCTTTCCAAAGGCGAGCTCGCTCAGCTTCGATGCTATCTCAAGCTCACTGATTCCGTAGGCTGTGCTCGTAGCTCCAGCGAGGAGCAGGTGAATTGGATTTCCCACGACGATTCTAACGTCCAGCTCCTCCCCGTGCTCGGCCCTGTCCTTCCACATCGCGTAGAGGTGCCTCGGGACGAGCCTTATCGCGGCTGTCTTCTCGTCTCGAACCATCATTCTGTGGAATGACATGTTGACGAAGCCGTTATCGTCCTTTGCGATGACCATCGCCGAGGTAAAGTAGGGTCCGCCGTCCTTGGGATAGTACTTTGGAACCGGCAGTTCAAGGAGAGAGAAATCATTCGTCGAGTTTTCCAAAAAAGGAGCCGTTTCGACGGTTTTGCACGGAACGGGATTTTCCATTGCCCCGGCTATCAGATGAATCAAGCCGCTCTTATCGGTGTTCAGGAACTTGGCTATCCTCTCCCGGGTGCTCCAGATGTTTCCAGCGACCTTCCAGCCGTCAACGCTTTCAAAGAGAACGGGCCTGTCTCTGTATTTCAGGAGGTACTTGGTGATTTCAAGCTCCTTTTTGACCTCCTTCCTTATGACAACCAGGTCATCAAAATTTTGTAAAATTTCCCCCAGCATACAACCACCTTAGAACCTTGTTCCAAAAGGTCTATAAAGGCTTTTTCCAGACCCGCTCTGATTGGCCATGCCTATGGTTGTCCTCAGGATTCCAGACGGTTCAGCACTGGTTAAGGTCGAGAAGGCGGAGCCAAGCGTTTACTTCAAAATCTACGATTTGCTCACATACAAGAAGGACTACGGCAAGTGGGAGAAACCCGAGAGCCTCTACGACCCGTATGAGAAGACCTTTCCAGTGGGTTTGCTTCCCAGGGTAAAGAGGGCTCTCAATCAGGGTGGCTACAGGGTCAGGGTAAAGGATGAGAGAAAGGTTAGGGGGGTCAAACTCAACTCTGAATGGAACGAAGGGTACGGGCTGAGAAGGTATCAGGTCAGGGCGGTGAAAAAAGCTCTGAAGGAAAAAATGGGTGTTCTTGCCCTCCCCGTTGGAAGCGGAAAAACAGTCGTGGGTCTGAGGATTGTTCACGAACTCGACCTTTCAGCGCTCATAGTCGTTCACACAAAGGAGCTTCTCTATCAGTGGGCCGAAAAGGTGGAGGAGCTCCTCGGTATCAAAGCCGGTATCGTTGGCGACAACCGATGGAGTGAGGGGAACGTCACCGTTGCCATGATACAGACTCTTCTGTCGAGGGGGGCCAAGGAGCTGAAGAACGACTACGCGGTAGTCATGTTCGATGAGTGCCACAGGACTTCCGCCGCCGAGAAGTTCTACCAGCTGGGAATAAGCCTCCCCCAGGTCTACCGCTTCGGCCTCTCCGCAACGCCGTGGAGGCGTGTTCGTGGTGAGGAAATAAAGATTGAGGCCGTCGTCGGCCCGATAATCTACGAGGTAAAGGCCGAGGACCTAATAAGGGAGGGATTCCTAGCGAAGCCCCGCTTCGAGGTAATAACCTACGAGTCAGCCATGCCATCCTTCAGCGAGCGCTACAAGGAGCTATACGAGGACGTCGTCATGAACAACGACGAGAGGAACAGGGCCATAGTGAAAAAGACCAAAGAGCTCGTCAGGAAGGGCCACCGCGTCCTCATCGACGTAAAGCGCATAGAGCACGGCAAAATACTGAAGGAGATGCTCGAAAAGGAGGGCATAAGAGCGGAATTCCTAAGCTCTCAGAGTCCGAACCGCTGGGAGGTTCTCGAGGCCTTCAAGAAAGGTGAGATTCCTGTTTTAGTTTCAACCCTCCTAAAGGAGGGAGTTGACATTCCAGAAATCTCTGCGATAATTCTCGCTGGAGGTGGAAAGAGCGACATCATGACGATACAGACCATAGGAAGGGCGCTACGGCCAAAGAAGGGTATGAGAGCAGTTATTGTTGATGTCGCCGACGACGACCCGTTGCTCTACACGCACTTTATCGAGAGGCAGAAAGCCCTAAAGCAGTACTACGGGAAGTACTACGACAGGGAATCAAAGCTCAACGAGGCAGTCCCCAAAAAGCGCAGCCCTTGTTAAAGCCCTTGAGTAGCGCTCAAAGAGGTCGCGTTTGGCTTTTGCAAGGCCCTTCTCATCGGTTTTGAAGTCGATGCCTGGATATTCCATGTGCCACAGAATGAGGTTCTCAGGAGGAGCGGGCGGGACCTTCTTCCTGTAAGTCCCCGAGAGCATTGCTTTAACGTCCTCCTGCTCAAGGAGACCGAGTCCGCAGAAGCGGAGCGCGTTGACGATTCTCCTCGCCATCTCCCAGAGGAAGCTTTTGCCAGTGATTTCAATCACATAGTAGCCGTGTCTTGGAACGATGCTGATATGCCTTATCTCCCTAATCGGGTTCCTGCCGGGTTCGAGCTTCGCGAAGGCCGAGAAGTCGTGGGTTCCCTCAAAGAGCCTGGCACATTCAAACATCTCCTCGCGGTTGAACCCTTCATCAACGAGATAGTACCGGTAGGTCTTCGATTTTGCCCAGAACCTCGGATGGAAGTCATCGGAAACCTCGGCAACGCCGAGAACCCAGACGTCCCGGAGATGATGGTTCAACACCTCTGGCCTCGCCAGATCCGCCCTCTCACCGGGGGCAAACGAAGCCACGTTGAAGAACGCGGAAACCCCGCGGTCCGTCCGTGAGGCACCTTTAAAGTCGTTTTCTTCGGGACTTTCGATGATTTTTAGTTTGGTCAGAACGCGAATGAGTTCCCCTTCTACCGTCCTCACTCCGGGCTGTCTCTGAAAGCCGTAAAATGCCGTTCCGTCGTAGGCCACGCGGAGAGCCAGCTTCATGGTTGGCGCTCCTGTCGAAGATATAAAAAGCCTTCCCCGAAAATCCTCCAAGTTTCTTGACTTTTGTAAACTCAAAATTCGAATGAAATACGAAAAAATTCCAGCAAACTTGATAAAGAGGCACAAGAACCTAAAATCGAGGTGAGAGAATGGAGGAAGTCTTTGACGTTGAGGTGCTCATAAGCGTTACAAACTTCGAGCTCATGTGCGCCCTCCTTGAGAAGAAGAAAAAGAGGGACTAAAGGTAGGGCTCCGTGTAGAGGGGCCTTAGGAACAGCTCGAAGCCCGCAACGGGCATCTCGATTCCCCACTTTTCTAAAACAGATGGGTGGATTTCGCCGATTACGCCGATGGTCTGGCCGTTTACGATTATCCTTCCCACCCTGCCGGGGATGAAGCTCGGATGCTCGACCTCCTCAACCTCGTATTCGAAGTCGAGATGCCTCATCACGCTGTCAAGGATTTCCTTCGCGTCGGTGAAGGTAACTCTCGGCTGGGCCAGCACGACGGTAAGCTTGCTCTCGCTGACGGTTTTCGTTTCCCTGCCCTCGTCGATGAGCGTCGCTTTGCCGACCTCGAAGAGCCTCTGCGGGTACTCTTCGTGGGTGTTCTGGCTCAGGAAGTCGAGCAAACTCGGCAGAAGCCAGTTCCTCAGCGCCGACCACTTCGGGCTTATCGGGTTCTCTATCTCGACGAGTTCAGCCGGCGGGTTGTTGAAGTAGTCCCTTCCGTATTCGAGGTTCATTCTGTCGTATTGGGCCTCCCTGTTGGTCAGGTTGAAGGTCATGACCTCCTGAAGGCCGAAGCCGACCATTAGCTCTCTAACCGCGTCCTCGAACTCGACGAACTTGTCGCCCCTGCCCTGAACGGCAAGCTTAGGCTCCTCGGGCTCAATCTCGTTGTAGCCGTAGGCGATGAGGACGTCTTCCAGAACGTCCCTGGCGTGCATTATGTCGTCGCGGAAGGCTGGATAGAGGAGCTTTGCTTTACCGTCCTCAAGGGTCACGTCGTACATCATCCTCTCGAGGAGGTCCTTGATTTCGCCGTCGCTAAGCTCGAGGCCGGCCAGCTTCCTTATGTAGTCCAGCTCGACCTCGAATGACTTGGGAGTTAAATCGGGCGTTTCAATCTCAAAGTCGGGATAAACGACTTTAACGCTCCTAATCTTTCCTCCGCGCTCCGCCAGGGCTGTAACGACGACGTTAAGGGCGAGCATGACCTTGTTCAAATCCCAGCCGGTGACGTCGACGAAGACGTTCCTCGTTTCGGTCGTCACCCTTCCGGTCGTTTTGGAGTTGATTATCGGGGGCATCGATAGGACCTTACCCTCGCTGTCCACGAGGAGCGGGTAGTAGGGCCTGTCCTTAATCAGATGACCGTACTCTTTCCCTTTCTCGTGCTTTTCAAGGATTTCCTCCAGCGTAAGCTCCTCCTCGAAGCCGAGCGGGACAAACCTCTCGGTTTTCTTCCCTGCCCGGTAGTATATCGGGGGCTTCACCTTGTCGAAGTCGAAGATGCCTATTGCTACCTCCCTTCTCCTCCTTCCGAAAGTCAGAGCCACCTTCTCCTGGAGGTTAATCATCTGCTTGAGAGCCTCTTCGTCGAGCTTGAGGCCCTCAACGACTGCGTAAACACCATAAGGCCTTATATCCTTCAGCCTCTCGTCAACGTAAACGGTAACGTCGCTTTTCTCAACCTCGTATTTCGGCAGGCCCCTCTGGAAACCGAGCGCCCAGCGTATCTGTCTGGCTATCCCCTCGGCGCTCCATAGGTCGGGCCTGTTCGTGTCCTTGGAGTCGGCCTTGAAATAGATTTCACCGTTCTCCTCCCAGACGTCGTCCAGCTCGCATTTGGCGTAGAGGAAGAGGTCCTCCCACTCCTCGACCGTGAACTCCTTCCCGACAAGCCTCTCCAAATCCCGCTTTGACACGTCGAACTTTGGCATCTCCCATCACCACACCAGCTTCGCTTCCCTCAGCCAGCGGAGGTCGTAGCTGAAGAGGTAGCGTATGTCGTCTATTCCGAGCTTGAACATTGCCAACCTGTCGATTCCGATTCCCCACGCGATGACCGGGACGTCAATGCCCAAAGCTCTGGTCATCTCCTCGCGGAAGATTCCGGCACCGCCGAACTCAACCCAGCCGAGTTCAGGGTGGTAGGCGCTCATCTGGACGCTCGGCTCGGTGAACGGGTAGTAGTCGGGCAGGAACTTAACCTTCTTGGCCCCAGCGATTTCCACTGCGAAGCGCTTGAGAATTCCGAGGAGGTGCCTGAAGTTCAGCTCTTCACCGACGACGAAGCCGTCAATCTGGTTGAACTCGATGAGGTGCGTCCTGTCGAGGACGTCCGGCCTGAAAACGCGCTGGATTGTGAAGTACTTCCCCGGAATCTCGACTCCTTTCGCCAACTGCCTCGCGTCGAGGGCAGTGCCATGAGCCCTTGGCATGAGGAGCATTGCCCTCTCAGGAGACCAGACGTAGCCCCAGCCGCGCGAGCCGGCCAGACCGCGCTCGTGGGCGGTCTTAACCCTCTCAACGAGTTCATCTTCGGGCAGGAAACCGCTCTTTGGATACTTGAGCTGATAGGTATCGGTCCATTCCCTCGCCGGGTGGTTCTGGGGCTGGAAGAGGGCGTCGAAGTTCCAGAACTGGGTCTCAATGAGCGAATCAACCGTCATCTCGATGAAGCCCATCTCGATGAGCCTTCTCCTTATCTTGTCGAGGAAAGCTCTATAGGGCTGCTTCTTGCCAGGGTAAATCCTCCTCACCGGGGCCTTTATGTCAAACTTCCTGAACTCAACTTCCCTCCATTTGCCGGACTTTATGAGTTCCGGAGTTAAAACGGAAACCTCCCGCTTCAGCTCGACTTTTGGCGCAAGCTTTTCGCCCTCCGGAGTAATCTCAACCTCCCTCTCGGTTAGGGTCTCCTCTTCTCCGATTTTCCTCCTCTTGAGCTCCTTAACCGGAACGAGCTTCTCTATCTCTTTAACCGGAACGACTCCCTTCTCGGCGAGGAGTTTTAAGGCCTTATCAATGGGCCTCTCCCCGGCTTTAAGTCCCTTCTCCGTGATTTCAAGAATTAGCTTCCCGTCCTCTTTCCTAACGTTTGCCCAGCCCTCCTTCCTGAGGAGGCCAACTATCGGCTTCAGCTCGTCGTCGCTGAGAACTTCTCTAAGGTCGTCGAGGGTAACCTTTCCCCTCTCGCGGAGGAGCCTTAAGGCCCTCCACTCTGGAAGACCAATTTCGGCGTATTTCTTTCCGGTCTCGGTGAGCTTAACGACCTTCTCGCTCCTCTCGTGGAGCTTGGCTAATTCTTTCGCCTGCAGGCCGAGAACTGCCCTCATGACAGCTACCTGCTCCAATCCTGTCTCTTTGACGAGCTCCTCGAATTTCACCTTTTTCAGTCCGTTGAGCTTGATGAGGGTGAGCTTCTCCCCATAGCTCAGCTCCATTCCAACACCTCCGGGAGAAGTGGGGAAGGGTTTACTTAAGAATTGCGGTGAAAAGAGGGGGAGAAAAATCACTCCTTAGGGAAGAAGACGACCTTGCCGGTCTTTCCTGCCCTCATCAGCTCGAAGGCTTCCTCGAACTTGTCGAAGCCCTTGTACTTGTGGGTGATAATCGGGTCGAGGTTGAGCTTCCCGCTCTGAATCAGGCTCGAAACGGTGTACCAGGTCTCCCAGAGGTGCCTTCCGGTGATGCCGTGAATTTCAAGGGCCTTGAAGATTATCAGGTTGTTGAAGTCGAGCGTAACTTCACGGGGGAACAAACCGAGGAGCGAGACCCTTCCTCCCGGCGTTACGGCCTTCAAGCCCTGCTCCAGAGCTTTAGGCGCACCGCTGAACTCAAGGAATACCTCAACCCCGGCACCGTCGGTTATGCTCATAACGACCTCAACCGGGTCTTCTTCAAAGGGATTGATGATGTAGTCCGCTCCAACCTTCTTGGCGAGCTTTCTCCTGAAGTCGCTCGGCTCGCTCACGATAACCGGGTAAGCACCGCTCGCCTTCGCGACGGTTATGCCGAGCAGTCCGAGCGGACCGGCTCCTGTTATGAGCGTGCTCCTCCCCGCTATCGGACCGGCTAAAACGGTATCAACGGCGTTGCCAAGCGGCTCCTGAAGTGAGGCGTATTCGGGCTTCATGTCCCTGGGGTTCTTCCAGGCGTTCTGGGCCGGAACGATGGCGTAGGTCGCGAAGACGCCATCCATGTCAACGCCAAAAATCTTGGTGTTCTGGCAGACGTGGTAGCGGTTGTGCTTGCAGGCGTAGCACTTGCCGCAGACGATGTGGGTTTCGGCGCTGATGTAGTCGCCCTCCTGGAGGTCCTCAACGCCGGGGCCAACCTCGACGACCTCTCCAGCGACCTCGTGGCCCATAATCTGGGGCGGTTTAATCCTGCTCTGCGCCCACTCGTTCCACTCGTAGATGTGCAGGTCGGTCCCGCATATGCTCGTTGCGAGAACCCTAATGAGAACCTCGCCCGGCCCGGGCTTGGGAACGTCAACCTCAACGAGCTCGGCACCGTAAGCGGGTTTGGTCTTCATGATGGCCGGCATCTTTTCAGCCATGGCAATCATCTCCTTAACCTTACAATGGGAATCTAAATGGGGACGATATAAACCTTTTGTGGTCATCACGACATAGAAGTGGACTACTACACATAACTGGGAAGAGTAATTTCTCCTTTAAGAGGCGTCCGTTGGAAACATTTATATCTTAAAGTTCATATTCCACCCTTAGAGGGGTTACAATGGCAGTGATAGTCGTTACGGGACGTGGAGGCGCGGGCAAAACCACCACAACTGCAAACCTCAGCACGTTCCTGGCGTCAAGGGAGTACAGGGTTCTGGCAGTGGACGGAGACCTCTACCTGCCCAATCTTGGCTTCCACTTCGCCCTCGATACCGTAAAGTACACCGTTCATACACTCCTTAAGAACCCTGACATAGACCCGGAGTGGGCAATATACAAGCACAAAGAAACCGGCGTCTACGTGATGCCCGGGAGCACACAGCTTCAAGACGTTCTCGGAATATCCCCCAGGAGGCTCGTGGACATTCTTGAGCGGGTCAAGTACAAATTCGGTGTCGTTTTCGTGGACTCCCCAACGGGAATACCCTTCGACACGCTCCCAACGTTTCAGGTTGCAAACTACCAGCTAATCGTTGTCGAAATAGAGCGCTCACCGATTTACTCCTTCGAGACGATGGTGAAAAATGAGATAGAGAAGCTGAAGGCCCTTGGAGAGAAGTACAACCTGAACATCGGCGTCGTCCTGAACAAGGTTCGCGAGAGCGCCGATGTCGTTGATAAGATAATAGAGGCCATAGAAGAGGATTTGGACGTCCCGGTTCTCGGTTGGGTTCCCTTCGACTACAACGTTCCAGAATCCATCAACGTTGGAATTCCGATAATCAAATACCTTCCCAACAGCGACGCCGCCGTTGCGTTCAGAGAGATTGGAGAGGTCCTTGAGGAATGGATTTTCGGCTGATTCTGGGGGTGTTGAAATGGAGTTTGATGAGCTGGTTGAGAAGGTCGCCCGGGGAGAGATAAAGCTCCACCAGGTTGAGAAGTACACCGACAAGAGAACCGCAACCGAAGTGAGGAGAAAGGCTCTTGAGAAAAAGCTCGGCATAAAGCTTGAGCACATCGGACACTACAGCATAGACCCGGAGCAGGTTATCGGCAGGAACATCGAGAACATGATAGGCGTCGTTCAGATACCGATGGGAGTAGCGGGACCGCTCAAAATCAACGGAGAATACGCGAAGGGGGAGTTTTACATACCCCTCGCCACGACGGAGGGAGCGCTCGTTGCGAGCGTTAACAGGGGCTGTTCGGCACTGACCGAGGCCGGCGGCGTTAAGACGACAATTATAGACGACAAGATGACGCGCGCTCCTTTGCTTAAATGCCCAGACGCAAGGAGAGCGAGAGAAGTCGCGGAGTGGGTGAAGGAGAACATCGACTACCTCCAGGAGAAGGCCGTCAGCAAGGTCACCAGACACGGAAAGCTCAGGGACGTTAAGCCCTTCATAGTGGGCAACAACCTCTACCTCAGGTTTGAGTTCACCACCGGCGACGCTATGGGAATGAACATGGTTACGATAGCGAGCGAGGAAATAATGAAGGTCATAGAGGAGCACTTCCCGGACGTAAAGTATCTGGCGCTCTCGGGCAACCTCTGCGTTGACAAAAAGCCCAACGCGGTGAACTTCATCAACGGACGCGGTAAGACGGTAATAGCGGAGGCAGTAATACCGCGCGATATAGTCGAGAGGAAGCTGAAGACCACGCCGGAACTAATAGCGGAGGTGAACTACCGCAAGAACCTCGTAGGTTCTGCCCAGGCAGGCTCTTACGGCTTCAACGCCCACTTCGGCAACATAGTCGGGGCAATCTTCCTCGCCACGGGGCAGGATGAGGCACAGATTACCGAAGGCTCACACGGCATAACCCTCGCGGAGGTTACACCGGAGGGCGACCTCTACATCAGCATCACCATGCCGAGCCTCGAAATCGGAACCGTTGGAGGGGGAACGCGCGTTCCGACCCAGAGGGAGGCTTTAAGCATTATGGGCGTCGCTGGGGGAGGCGAGCCGCCTGGCACAAACGCCAAGAAGTTCGCGGAGATTGTCGCCGGAGCGGTTTTGGCTGGAGAGCTCTCGCTCCTCGCGGCGATAGCGGCGAAGCATCTCGCGAAAGCTCACAAGGAGCTGGGGCGCTAAAGGGAAACCTTCAATACCTTTCCCTTCTTCTCCGAAACCTCGTACATTCTACGAACGCTTTTCTCGCTCAGTTCCGTTGCCATAACCCTGAACTTCCCCTTCTTTGGACCGAGCAGGTATTCAACGGTTGTAAAAACGGCACCGAGGAGCACCCCACCCCAGATTCCGATGTGGAACTGATTTTCGATTGAAACAACGATGACAGTTGCGGCAAAGTCTATGAGAAAGCGCCACTTCTTGCCCTTCCTTCTGATGCCTTTGTCCAGAATACCCTTGACGTTGTCCTCAACGAGGGCTTTAAAAAATTCATCGAGAGCGGTTGGGGGAATTACAAAGACCCTCGGCAGGGTGTCGTTGATTAGAATAAGCTCATCCCTAACGGGGAGAACGAAGACGTGGCGGTTCTCGGCTTTGACGTCAATCACGAGCAGTCCAGAGTTCTTCCCCGGCGGCTGCACGATTGAGAGGCTCTCTGGAGTGGGATTCTTAAACTCAAGCGCCGAGGGAAAGGCCTCCCTAACCCTCTCCGGCGGAACGTTCAGCTCATAGTAGAGGATTGGAACGGCGTTGATGAACTTCATCGGGAAGAAAACAACTTCACTCTTTAAATGGTTTTCGCTCCAGGTTGGTAAGGCAGGCTTTAAAAGGGCAGATGGAAAACGGAGACGGGGATGATGAGCGCTTTTCCCTCACTCTGAGCTATGATGAGGAGCCGATGCTCTGACCCGCCTTCTCTTTTTGTACCCCTTTCTGAGGTTCTCGACGAACAAAGAGGCCATTATAAGCAGCATAATATAAGACACAAGTCCGCTGAGCATCTCGTTTTTGTAACCGAGATATCCGAGCACCAGGATGGCAACCCACAAAAGCACCTGAACGATGTTTACGATGCTGTTAATCTTGGGGTCCCTGCTGACCCCTAGGATGTCCTCGGCGACTTTCTTAAGTCCCTCCTCTTTGCTCACCAGAAACTCGTAGGTCTCCCCCTTAATCTCGTACTCTCCGGGGGCAACGTACATTCCAGAGGGGGTCTCAACAACGGTTATTTTCCTGCTCTGAAGGGAAGCAGTGAGGAGGGCATTGAAGAGTGAATCAACGTCTGGATGAATGAGCCTCAGGTACGACCTAAGGATGTCCCTAACTTCGGCGTCGGCCATAGAGGTTTTAACGTAGAGCACAACGAACTTCGCCTTAACCATCAGGAAAAGTAAGAAAAGGGGCTTAAAAAGTTAGCTCCCGCTCAGTTCCTGAATCTTCTTTCTCACCAAGTTGCTCACGAGCTTGCCGTCGGCCCTTCCGCGAAGCTTTGTCATTGCCCTTCCCATTATCATGCCCATCGCACCCATTCCCTTGGCCTTGATGACATCTACGTTGGCCTGGATTACCTCGTCGATGATTTTCTCAACCTCTTCCTCGCTGAGGAGCGTTAGACTCTTCTCCTCGGCCACCTGCCTTGCGCTCTTCTCAGGGTTCTTTGCGAGCTCCTTGAATATCTCCTCGAAGGCTTCCTTCGCTATCTTGCCGTCGAGGTAAAGCTTGAAGGTCTCCCTGATGTGCTCGTCCGTGATGTTCTCAACCGGAACCTCCTTCTTGAGGCCCTTTAGGACGACCACGAGGATTGAAGCGGCCAGCGAGGGTTTTACGCCCTTCTTCACGAGTTCATCGAAGAGCTCGTCGCGCTCATCGTTTACGAGGGTCTCGGCCAAGCTCTTGTCAATCCTGTACTCCCTCACGTAGCGCTCGACCCTCTCCTGCGGAAGCTCGGGCAGGTTGGCCTTAATTTTCTCCTTCTCCTGCGGCGGAATGAAGATTGTTGGTATATCGGTTTCGGGATACATCCTGGCCTTGCCCGGCAGGGGACGCATGTACTGAGTGTTTCCATCCGGCAAAGCCCTCCTTGTCTCCTCGGGGACGCCTTCGATTGCCTCCCTCGCGCGCTTAATTACCTCACGAAGGGCATTCTTAGCCGTTTCCTCCCCGGCCGCGACCAGGACGAAGGCATCAAGCTCGCCAAGACCGAGTTTTTCGATAACCGCGTTGACCTCTTCTTCGGTAATTCCATAATTCGGCAGTTCATCAATGTGGAAGATGCCCCTCACGTACTTCTTCGCTCTGTCGGCCATCTCCGTGCCGAGCCTCCTGCCGGGCTGAATTTCCCTGCCGAGCAAACCTCTGAACTTCGGCAGTTTGACGGCCAAAACCTTACCGCCCTTCTTTATCGTCCGGGCGATTATCTTCGACCCGGTGTTCTCGAAGACGTCGGTAACGTCGTAGAACTCCTCCCTGATGTCCTCGGGCTTAACGCCCCTCTTGCGGAGTTCATCCCTTATCTTGAGCAGGTTGAGCTGTCTCTCCACTTCCCTCTCGATGATGAGCGGAATCATGTCGAGCTCCTGAACGCCCTTAATCTCGACCCTCGCTCCGCCTCTAATCGAGACGTTCAAATCCTGCCTTATCGTCCCGAGACCGCGTTTAACCTTC